>JAHEJE010000177.1 GCA_024639035.1 Alphaproteobacteria bacterium | reverse complement strand
AGTTCGCGGGCGAGGTCTTCGCCGTTCATGTCCGGCATGGCGTAGTCGAGAATGGCCAGGTGAAACGGGGCGCCGCGTTCATTTGCCTGGCGCACCATGTCCAGGGCGCTGGGGCCGCAGGATGCACACCACACGGTGGCGTTCCATGACAACAAACGTTCATAGAGAACAGTCCGGTTCACCTCCAGATCATCGACGACCAGAAGTCGTTTGCCGGTGAGGTCGGTCTCAATGGTGGTGTGATCGGCTTGCGGTAGGGCGCCGGTCGGCAGTGTCAGTGTCACGGCAAAGCATGAACCCTTGCCGAGTTCCGACGTGACGGCGATCTCGCCGCCCATCATCTCCACCAACCGTTTTGTGATCGCCAGGCCGAGACCGGTACCCTCGAACTTGCGGTTGGCAGAGCCGTCGACCTGCTCGAAGACGCCGAATACCTTTTCGACGTCTTGCGGGGCGATGCCGATGCCGGTGTCGGAGATTGAGATTTTCAGGTCGGCATGGCCGCCGTTCACCGATCCGCTCACGTCGACGATCACCTCGCCATCGGTGGTGAATTTGACGGCGTTGCCGACGAGGTTTGTCACGATCTGGCGGAGTCGTCCGGGGTCGCCGCAAAAGACATCCGGCAAATCCGGGGCAAAGCGGCAGATCAGTTCAACCGTC
This sequence comes from Alphaproteobacteria bacterium, assembly GCA_024639035.1. GTDB lineage: Bacteria > Pseudomonadota > Alphaproteobacteria > Rhizobiales > Aestuariivirgaceae > JAHEJE01. The sequence continues at coordinate 5,703 of JAHEJE010000177.1, read as the reverse complement.
TTGTGCTCGATCTTAGACGACAGCAGCACGCAAATGTCCTCGATCATGTTGTGGAGATTGAATGGAGCGTTTTCCAACACCATCTTGCCGGCCTCGATCTTGGAGAAGTCCAGTATATCGTTGATCACCGTCAGCAAGGCGGCGCCAGAGCTGGCGATGGTTTCAGTGAACAGGCGCTGTTCCTTGCTGAGATCGCTCTCAAGCAGCAATTCGGACATGCCGAGCACGCCGTTCATCGGCGTTCTGATTTCATGGCTCACGGTGGCCAGAAAATCCGATTTGGCCCGGTTGGCCGTCTCGGCGCGGTCACGGGCGAATTGCAGTTCGGCCTCGCGTTGTTCGCGCTCGTCGAGCATCAGTTCGAGGTCGTCGACCGACTGCGACAGGGCAATGAATTCCGATGCCGCGAGGCGGGGCAATTCAATGTGATCCGGTTGGCGCTTCTGCCGGGTCGCCCTGAGCCGTTCGTGAACAATGGTCAGGGGGCGGATGACCAAACGGGCGTTGAACAGGCCGATGGCCAACACCAGCAATACAAGCACGCCACCGGTGTAGAAGCGGGCGACCTTGGCGCTTTCGGCAATCTGCGCTTCGGCACCTGCCGTCGACCAGCTGACATCGATCTTGCCGAACACCTCACCTTCGAAGACGACCTCGTCCAGGTGGCGAACGGCGGGCTGATCCTTGGCAACACCTTTCCTGGCAGCGCTTGCGATGATTCGGTCCTGTTCGTTCCTCACGGTGATCGAGATCAGCGAGGGGAGATGCTTGAGGGCCTGGGCCAGGGCGGTTTCGACAAACGGAGCGTCTTCGACGATGATCGCCTCGATGGTCATGCCGGACATGATGGAAATCAGTTGCCCGGTCTGTTCGCGCACCTGGGCCTCGATGCGCTTTTGCTCCACCCGACGCACGGTTTCTCCAGCGACGACGCCGACAAGGACAATTGCCGAAGCCAGAGCGGCAGACATCTGTGAGACGAGGCGCATCGGCAGAATCCGGTTTTACAGTTTCGAGCTATTTTGCGAATCTTTGACTGCTGGCGATTGCCTGACGAATGGTGTCGAAATCCGAATCGGCGGCCTCCAGAAAACCGGATTTCTTGAGCGCCTTCAGGGCAGCCTCGTCTTGCAGATCAAGCAGGGCCCGGCGCAGCGCGGCTGCGATTCTTGGCGACAAAGCGGAGCTGGCAATCCACGGCTTGGTGACATTTGGGAACGAGGCGATCTTGCGAATTCTGGCTTTGCTCTTGCGCAGTTTTTTGAAAGTGCTCTCCTTCAGGGCGCCGGCGTCGAACTCGCCGTTCGCCACGGCCATTCCAACCCGATCATGGCGGCCGAGATAGTCAAACCTGGCCAGATCACCGCCGCCGATGCCGTTGTTCAGCAATTCGCGCTGCGAGAGATAGCGGCCGATGGTCGACAGTTCGTTGCCAAAGGCAAACGAACGGCCGCGCAAATCGGCGATGCTTTGGATTGGGCTGTCCTCATGGACACAGATCACGCCGTTGAATGTCTTGCGGCCCTTCGCGGCTTCCATGGCGAGCAGTGCAAGGGCATCGTTCTGGCTCTTGGCGGTGATGTAGGAGGCCGGACCAAATCTGGCGAAGTCGACGTTGCCGCGCACCAGCGCTTCGATGGCATCGGCATAGTTGGTGGTGATCTGGGTCCTGATGCGCACCGGCTGATCGAGTTGTCGCGAGAGCGACTCTTCCAAGGCGCGCAGCAACGGCTTGAACTTGAGAACCGTTGCCGTCGGCTTGTCGGCTGCATAGGTTCCAAAGACCAGGGAGACATCGGCGGAGGCGGTGGTGACGCCACCTGCCATGGCGAGAAAGATTGCCGCCGCGACCATCGGCTTCATCGGCCTGGGGCGGCGACCTGCTGGGGTTTTTGCTTGTCTGTTTCCGTCAGGCATGGTTGGCTCCAATGATTGCAAACTATGCGTGCATTGATAAAGCTATACAATTATAGATAGGTTAAAATCCAAGAGACGCTGACGGTCAAACAGGCCCGATCGCCTGGGCCAGGGCTGACATTTCACGTCTTTGGTGAATGATGTCGATGGTCTCGGGTAATGGTAGCGGCCTGCTGAAATAGTAGCCTTGAGCATAGCGGCAGCCCTCACGGGCAAGGACATCCCGGCACTCACGGGTCTCGACGCCTTCGGCGATAACCGTGACTCCCATACTGTCGGCAAGCAGCAGAATCGCGCGGACGATGGCCAGGTCGGCCTCATTGTGCTCGATGTTGGAGATCAGGCTGCGGTCGATCTTGATGCTGTCGAAGCTAAACTTGCGTAACCGGCCGATGGATGCATTGCCAGTGCCGAAGTCGTCGAGCAATATGCGAAAGCCGGCCGACCTGAGCTGCTGCAGTTTGGCGGTCATCTGATAGCGTTCGTCGACGACGGCGTCTTCCGTCACTTCCAATGAAATCTTGCCGTGATGCTCGGGATGTGCGGCTGCGATCTCCTCGATGGTCTTGACGATTGCGGTGTGCTTGAGCTGTTCGGGCGACAGATTGACGGTCATACCGACACGGCCGAGGTCGGCGGCTTCCAATGCGGGCAGGTCTTGGAAGGCCTGGGAGAGCACCCACACACCGATTGCCTGGATCAGGCCACTGGTTTCGGCGACCGGGATGAAATCGCCCGGGGGCACCAGTCCGAGGGTCGGATGCTGCCAGCGCACCAAAGCCTCGACATGGGAAATGACCGAATTCTGAATGTCGTAAATCGGCTGATAGTGCAGACGCAATTCATCGCGGCGGACAGCCTTGCGCAGATCGTTTTCAAGCTGGCGCTGCTGATCGAGCTCCCCGGCCATATTTCGGTCGAAGAAATGAATGGTTCCGCGGCAGATCAACTTGGCCTGCTGCAGGGCGAGGTCGCTGCGATGAAGGGTCTCTTCAAAGGTCGAACATTCGTTCTCATCGGCAATTGCGATGCCGACTGTCAATGAGGGATAGAGCTGGAGGGCGTCATTGGCGACCGGTTTTGCCACCGCGTTGAGAACGCGATCGGCGATGTTGAGAATTGTTACTTCGGATACCGTACCGGTCATCACGACAACGAACTCGTCGCCACCGGTGCGGGCGACCAAGTCCTCGCGGCGCACGGCTGATCTTATCCGGCGGGCGACTTCCTGCAACACCAGATCGCCGGCTTCATGGCCGACGGTGTCATTGATTTGTTTGAAGAAATCCATGTCGAGCGAGATTACGGCGAAATCATGGGCCGGCCGGCCATTGCGGGACAGAACCTTCGCAGTCACCGAAAACAGGCCTTGTTTGGTCAGCAATCCGGTCAGGCCATCGGTGCTGGCAACGCTCTCGATGGCGACCAACGGGGTGCTGTCAGCGGGGTGCCGATCGTTGTCGCCAGCCTTCCTGTTTTTCAAGAAAGCGATGTTCATGGCAGTCCTCTCTTCAGTGCGCGGCGCCACTCGCGCTGCATGTTTCCAGAGTGCAGTGCAATCTATAGTAGCTGTATTCATATAATAAACTTTTAACGTGTATTATAGATACTGCTGACTTCAAGGTTGTGAGCCAGGAGCAGGTCATGGATATCGAACAGCAAACATTGGGCAGGGCGCTTGTGCTGAGCGTGTGCGAAAACAGGATCGATGCTGCCGTTGCATTGGAATTTCGCGATGCGATCAGGGCGCGGATCGATGCCGGGCAGCACGACCTCGTGCTCGACCTCAGCCGGGTGGAGTTTGTCGACAGCAGTGGTCTTGGCTCGATTGTGGGGACGTTAAAGTATCTCGGACAGCGCGGCACCCTGGCTCTGGCGGGTCTTACCCAGCCGGTGCAGCGGTTGTTCCAACTGACCCGTATGGAGCGCGTGTTTCAAATCTATCCGACCGCGGCTGACGCTGCAGAAGACCTCCAGAAAGGTTGATGCGGCAAGGTTGTGCCATGGCCATGCAAGCGCCTCACCACGCAGAAACGGAAAAAGAGTGCCGGCTGACCAGCGAGCTGGAAAGTATCGCCGGCGCCGCACGACAGGTGATGGTCTATTGCAGGCCGTACCTGCCGGCGGACCGGCAGTCCGAGGCGATCGCCGCGGCGATTGAGCTGTGCGTCACCGAAGTGCTCACCAATGTCATCAGGCATGCCTATGGCGGTGCCGGCGGCCGGCCGATCCAACTTCAGGTCAAGGCCGAACCGGGTCTGCTTGAGGTGCATGTGTACGATGAAGGCGCGAAAATGCCGGCCGGCACAATCAGATCGAGCGAGGTCGACTTCGATCCAACCGATATCTCAGCGCTGCCGGAGGGCGGCTTCGGGTGGCCACTGATCAATTGCCAGATGGATCAGGTGCGGTATCGGCGGGAAGGCAATCGCAACCATCTGACCCTCATCAAAGCGGTTTAAGGCCGAGCGCCGACAGACCACCTTGCCGGCTTCGAAATTGCAGAGTAGGGCGCTATTGCGCTTGCATGGGCGGTAAATCGCGTTAGCTTTCGGCGATGCGGAGTGCTCAGGTTTTCAGTCCATTGGCCGACGTACCGCTGTGCCGCGCAGTGGAGCTGCTTGCCGGCGCGGCGGCGCGACCGTTCGAGCAGGCATGCCCGATCCCGGCGGCCTTGAACCATTCGCGGGCGTTTCATGACCATGAACGCAAATCGGTGTTCATGCAGGAATGGATCTGTGTCGGGCGGGGCGACGAGATTCCGAATGCCGGTGATTACTTGACGCATGAAATCGCCGGGGTGGCGGTGCTGGTGGTGCGGCAGGGCGACGGACACGTGGGTGCATTCGTCAATGCCTGCGCGCATCGCTTTGCCCGCCTGGTGAGCGGCGAAGCGGGAACGGCCAAGCGCTTCACCTGCCCCTATCATGCCTGGACCTATGGGCTCGACGGCACGCTGCTGCGGGCGCCCTACATGGACATGAAAGCCGGTTTCGACCCGGCCGGGCACGGGCTGAGGGGCCTCAACAGCGAAATCTGGGAGGGCTTCGTTTATGTCTCTCTCGCCGCGGAACCGCGGACCCAACTGGCCGCGGCACTGGCGCCATTGTGCGACAATGTCGTCGGGCGCTACGACATGGGGTGCTATCAAACGGTGATCCGTGACACCATGAGCTGGAACGCCAACTGGAAGAACCTGATCGAGAATTTCACCGAGAGCTATCACGTTCCGATGGCCCACAAGCAGACCTTTGCCAAGCACGGCAAGCCGCTGGCCGATTATGTCTGCGGCGAGGACAGCGATCATTATTGCTATCACCGGGCGCCGCAACAGGCCGAGACCGGCAGCGGCGCGGCACATCCGGCCAATGACCGGCTGGAGGGCGAGTGGCGGCGGATGATGATCGATTTCTGCATTTTTCCCAGCCATTTGGTGACGCTGATGCCCGACTATCTGTGGTACATCAGCGTGCAGCCGAGCGGCATCGACCGGTTCTGCGCGACCTGGGGCGTGGCCATACCGCCAGAGGTGAGGGCGGATATTGCCGACAATGACTTCGACGCCTGGCTGGTGCAGTTGCACGATTACATGAACCTGGCGAATTCTGAGGATGAAATTCTGGTCGAAGCATTGCATCGCGGCACGGCTTCGCCGATGCTGCCCCAGGGCACGTTCCATCCGATTGAGAAAAACCTGTGGCAGTTTATCCGCTATCTCAACCGGACCTGCGGCGCGGCAGGCTGAGCAGCATGGCGGACCTGTTCGTCACGTGCTCGAGAGCCGCT
>JAHEJE010000176.1 GCA_024639035.1 Alphaproteobacteria bacterium | reverse complement strand
TGGCGCTTCGACCGTGAAGGGCTGGAGCGCATGCGCCAAAACGATCCGCAAGCGGCCTACTTCTTCCAGGAACGCATGGCCTCGATGCTTGCCGAGCGGCTTATCGGCACGACGCGGCTTGTTCAGCATCTGGCCGATTGATTTTTGTCCGCTATTGTTTGAATGATGTTTGCGAACGCCGCACCCTTAGAGGGAGTATTCCAGCATGGCCACGGTCCACCGCGCCAACGATCCGCTGCTGCAGCCGTATCAACTCAAACATCTGACACTTAAGAACCGCCTGTTTTCGTCTTCACACGAGCCGAACTACCATGAGGGCGGCATGCCGACCGAGCGCTACCGGCTGTATCACCGCGAGAAGGCCAAGGGGGGCATGGCGCTGACCATGACGGCGGGGTCGGCCCTCGTCTCGCCGGATTCGCCGCCGGCGTTCGGCAATCTGCTTGCCTACAAGGACGAAATCGTGCCGCACCTGAAGCGGCTGGTCGATGATTGTCACGAGTTCGGGTGTGCGGTGATGATCCAGCTTACTCACCTGGGCCGGCGAACCAACTGGAACAAGGGCGACTGGCTGCCGGTTCTGTCGGCCTCACCGGTGCGCGAACCGGCCCACCGGGCGTTTCCCAAGGAAATGGAGGACTGGGATATCGAGCGCATCCTGGCCGAATACGCCACCGCCGCCCAGCGCATGCAGGTAGCCGGCATGGATGGCGTCGAGATCGAATGCTACGGCCATCTGGCCGACTGCTTTCATTCTCCGGCGACCAACCGGCGCAGCGATGAGTATGGCGGTTCGCTGGACAACCGGCTGCGATTTGGCCTGCGCCTGTTCCGGGCCATTCGCGAGGCGGTCGGGCCCGATTTCATCGTCGGCCCGCGCCTGTCGTGCGACGAGGAGTGGGACAAGGGTCTGAGCCGGGAGGACGGCGTGGAGATCGCCCGCCGGCTGGTGGCGACCGGGGATATCGATTTTCTCAACGTCATCCGCGGCCATGTCGACCACGACAAATCATTGTCGCGGGTCATTCCGATCACCGGCATGCCGTCGGCGCCGCATCTCGACTTTGCCGGCGAAGTCCGCACCGAGACGAAGTTTCCGACTTTTCACGCCGCACGCATCACCGATGTGGCGACCGCCCGCCATGCCGTGGCCGAGGGCAAGCTGGATATGGTCGGCATGACCAGGCCGCACATCGCCGATCCGCACATCGTCAACAAGATCGAAACCGGGCGCGAGGCGGAAATCCGCCCGTGCGTCGGTGCCACCTACTGCCTCGACCGGATCTACGAAGGCCACGAGACACTGTGCATCCACAATGCGGCGACCAGCCGTGAGGCGTCGATGCCGCATGTCATCACCGCAAGCGATGGCCCGCGGCGGATCGTCATTGTCGGAGCGGGGCCGGCGGGGCTCGAGGCGGCCAGGGTCAGCGGCGAGCGCGGCCATGAGGTGATCGTGCTTGAGGCGGCCGACCGGGCCGGCGGCCAGATCGCCCTTGCCGCGCGCATCAAGCGGCGGCGGGAGTTCATCGGTATCGTCGACTGGCGTTTGGCCGAACTTGAGCGCCTTGGGGTCGCCATGCGCTACAACACCACCGCCGAAGCAGCGGACGTGACCGCGCTGGAGCCGGATGTCGTGGTCGTTGCGACCGGCGGCCTGCCGAGCGTCGAGACGATCGGGCAGGGGACCGACCTGGCGGTTTCGAGCTGGGACATCATTTCAGGCGACGTCAAGCCGGCGCAGGATGTTCTGCTGTTCGACGACAACGGCGCCCATGCCGGCCTGGCGGCGGCCGAGATCATCGTGCGGTCGGCCGGACAGTTCGAACTGGTCACGCCTGAGCGAATGTTTGCCCCCGAGGTCGGCGGTCTCAATCTGGTGCCGTACATCGAGCAGCTGCATGAAAAGGGCACGACCATCACGACGATGATGCGCGTCAACTCACTTGAACGGCGGGGCAACAAGATCGCCGCCCGCCTGTTCAGCCCGTACACGGAAACGGACTGCGGCGAACGCCAGGTCGATCAGGTCGTTGTCGAATACGCCACGACGCCGCTCGACGATCTCTACTTCGACCTCAAGGAAGCCTCGGTCAATCGCGGTGAGGTGGACTACCGCGCGCTGATCTCTGGCGACCCGCAGAAGATCGCGAGCAATCCGGCAGGCGGCTTCCAGTTGTTCCGCATCGGCGATGCCGTGGCGGCGCGCAACATCCATGCAGCGGTCTACGACGCCCTCAGGCTTTGCAAAAATTTCTGATTGATTTCATGGGCTTGAAAATTGCCTGTGGATGTCGTGTGGAAAACCCGAAAATCGTGCGAGACCGGAACAGAAATTTGCGCGACTATCCACTTGCACGGTCCGGTAAAGGACGTCGGAATGACCTGAAACTTCAGGTTGGTGATAGCAGAGAGTGGCTCGCCATAATCAGTTGTTGCCGTGAGGCCATGAAGATTTGCGTGGTTCCGATTGACCGGTGAGATGGATGTGGAGACATGTGCATCGAGGCTCGGTCAGCGTGACTGCCGCGGGCACTGGCCGGCAGCGTATATCGCGCCTTAGGGCTGCGGTGCTGTCAGTTCGGAGTTCGAGGTGGAAAAAGCGCGGAGCTGTTTTCGGACAGCTCCGCGTTTTTCATTTTCAGCTGACGTTCGGGGCGAAAAAGAGGGGCCGGCTTGCAGGTTTGAAGAAGCCGACCCCAATTCTCTAGCGTTGTTGCCCGTCTATTGGACCAGGCGGACCCGGTTCTGTGCTTCCGGCAGTTCTGGCAGGCCGGCGGCCTGGTAGTCGGCCCCGATGCGGATCTCCAGAGTGCCGGTTCCCTGAATGTCGATGGTGTCGGCCATGATCGCGAATTGCGATGCATTGGCACCGATCACGCCGTTGCCGCGGATATCCAACGGCTGCGTCGGGATATAGACGATGCCGTTGATGTTCACGTCGCCGCCGCCTGTGATCAGATGCGGTTTGGACGGAACGGCCTCACGTGTCTGGGCAATTGCAATGCCAGCAAAGTTTCCGGATGCCTTGGCGTTGATTTCAATATTGCCACCGCCAAGCACGTTGATCTCGCCTGCCGGGCTTGCTCCCGTCATGAGGAGCGTCTGCTGGCTGGGCCAGGTGTATTTGCCGGAATTGACGATATTTCCAAGACCATCGACGATCGATGGGTCACTGGGCGACAGGTAGTTGCGCAGTGTGCCGCCGGACTGAACGGTGATGTCACCATTGACGAATACGTACTGGCTGTGGTTCGGGTCGGACATCTCTGAGGTCTTGCTGCCCAGAAGCACCAAGGTGTCGCCGGACTGCACTTCCAGGTCGCCACAATAGACGCCAGGCTCAAGAAACTTGACCTCGCTTGGGGCATTGTTGCCATTTTTCTTGCCGAACAGCGTGGTGATGTCCGTGCAGGCTGCCGCATTGATCGCCGCAGAGGACCAGGCAGTGTCAAAATACTCCTCAAGAGGGTCTTCTTCCTTGACACAGTTCTTTTCCGGCATCGGCGAATAGTTCGAGCCGTCGTAATCGCCGCGAACGCAGAAGCTCTCGGCCGTGGCCTGACCTGAGCCGACCTGGCGAAGGGCTTCGTCGTCGTCGGAATTGACGTGGACCGAGCAGCCATCGGCCAGCACGTCGGCTGTGCCGTTGATGTACAATGATTCCTTGGCGTGCGGGTTGAGAGACATCAGGCAGATCGGATTGCCGTCGTCGACCTTGGCTTTCGCCGTCACGTTGATGTTGATCTTGTCGGCCAGCAGACGGGTGACCAGCTGGTCGGTGGCAACCGCCACCGTCATCGTCACCACGCGATTGTCGAAGTCGACGTCGGTGTTGGGAACCGCGGTAAAGGCGGCCCTCGAGTTGTCCGACAGGTTGGCGTCGAAGGTATCTTCGGCGACCGCCACTTTACTGACGTCGTCCTGGTTCGATGCCATCGCGGTCGCGGCGGCGAGGACGGCGGCATCGGCTGCGGCCTGTATCTCGGTCTTCAGGCGAACGCCATTGCTGTAGTCCACCGCCATGGTACCGACGGCCACCAGCGGTATCGCCGCCATGCCGAAAATCAATGACACGTTGCCCCGGTCATTGGCGATCCAACTGTGCAGTGGTGTCGTGCAGGACTTCAGGTGCCTGCGGAATGTATTGAACTGCATCTGGACTTCCTCCGAATATTGATCGGAACCAAATCTAATGATCAGGATTGAAAAATCTGTGGACGGAACCGCTACAATTTGCGGCAAATCTGTCCGGTGTTTTAACGGCTCGAGCCGGTTCTACTTTTGGATGCACATGGTTGAAGGATGTGTCGGATCCGGAACTTTCGCAGTATTCCGCGACATACGGTAGAGGACTGACCGCGGCTGCCGGCGCCGGTGGCGGCGGAATTGATGACAATTTCTGCTAAATCGTGGCCTGCCGGTTAAGGTGTGCTTTACAACGTGCCGGGTTTGTTCAGCGCGGGGCGTCCAGCCAGGCGCGAATTCGCCGCACGGCGGCCCGGTGCTCTTGGGCGACCGGTCCGGCGCTGTTCTGGTGCAGCGGCGGTTCGCCGAGCCAGGCGGCCTGACCGGTTTCAATCAGGCGCCGGTGGACCGCTGCGATGTCACGCGGCGGCGACAGCCAGCCCTGGCGGGCGAGGCTTTGCAGAATGCCCGATCGGGCCTGCCATTTCGGCTTCCATCCGGCGGCATCCAACTTGAACAGCTCGACCGGTTGGCCGGTCGCACAGGCCTCGGCCATCATCGATACGCTGTCGCAGGTGACGATGAAACGGTCGGCCAGGGCCAGGATCGCCTGATGCGGATTGTCTTCCCGGCCGGTCCAGTGGTGCACGTGGGCCGGGACGACGAGCGATCTTTCGATGGTCTTCGAATTCGCCCGTCCGGTGCGCGGCGAGGCAGATACCAGCAGGCTGCCGCCGACGTTGTGGGCAACGCGGCTGGCGGCCGTGGCCAGTTTGTGGGCGGCGGCATCGTCGAACCTGTAGGAATGGCCTTGGCCGCCGGTCAAAACGCCGATCCACGGCCGGGGCAGATCGGCAAAGCGCAGCGCCCATCCAGCGTGATCCTCCGGCGAGCCGGAGTTGCGGACAAACGGCAACGTCAGTTCGACGACATTGTCGGCGCCAGGAAGCCCGTACTGCGGCGTCGTCAGCACGATGTCGAACCAGTCAAGCGGGGCGCGCGGCCGGCCGATCTGGACCACCCGGGTCTTGCCGGCGCTCTGGGCCTTTATCCAGCGCGCGGCCGGAACGCTGCGGCGTCCGGTGCTGATGACGAGGTCCGGCCACGGCGGTGAGAGGTCGTCGCTTTCTGCCGTGTTGAGGGTCAACCGGGTGGCGCCAAGCACGGCGTTCGGAAGGGCATACAGACGATTGTACGACAGCTTCAGGCTGCGGTAATTCGGGCTCAGGCGCTCGGCCAGCGCATGGGCCTGCGAATTGTCGCCGAGGCGGGCGCCTTCCAGAACCCAGATGCGGCCGCGCCGCGATGGTGGAATCACCCGGCGCGCGGTGCCCGGTGCGGGAATGTTTGCACGATCATCCGCCATCATGGAATGTGTCTGGTCCTCGGGATCGAATGGGGTTTCTTAGCACAATCGGCATGGTTCGGTGGGAAATCAAGGCACTGTATTACGCGAGTCTGGAGTGGATTTCGATAGTGTCGCGGCGGTGTTTTGAATTGGTGAACGGCGGGCGCAGTTTTCTGCTTGCCATTTGCCTTTTATGGCGCAAACTCAGTAAGACCTTAAGCATCGCGCGGGAGTGCCGGCAATGGGCGCAATTGATGTCCGTGACTATGTCGATACCGACCGCTTCGCGATCGACCGCCCCGGAACGCGCGAATACGACGCGGTGATTGGCGACACCCGTACGGCGCTGGCCGGCGATGGCTGCGCGGTGTTGCAGCAGTTCATCCGGCCGGAAAGAATCCCCGAGCTCGTCGCCGAGGCCGACCGGGTGGCGCCGCACGGTCACCGATCGTTCAACCGCACCAATGCTTATTTTACCCAGGACAAGTCTGACCTTTTGGAAAGCCACCCGTTGCGCCGGTTCTACGACCGCTCGAACGCCTTCGTGCCGGCCGACAATTTCGGCCCTGACAGCATCCTGCGGGCGATCTACGAGTGGCCGCATTTTGCGCCGTTCATCCAGGCGGCGCTGGGCGAGGAGAAGTTCTACCGCTACGCCGATCCGCTGGCCGATGTGATCATCAACGTGGTCGAGGAGGGCGGCGGCTTTCCCTGGCATTTCGACACCAACAACTACACCGTGACGCTGGCAATCCAGAATGGCGAGGATGGCGGTGAGTTCGAGTATTGCCCGAACCTGCGGACCTCGGCAGATGAAAACTATACTGGCGTTGAAGCCGTCCTCGATGGCGCCAGCCCGGCGGTCAAGACGCTGCATCTCGGTCCCGGCGATTTACAGATCTTCAAG
>JAHEJE010000175.1 GCA_024639035.1 Alphaproteobacteria bacterium | reverse complement strand
GCTCGGCCATGGTCCTGGCCGGTGTACCATGCGCGAACAGGGTCCTGAAGCGCCCGTCCGGGCCGATCAGATAGGTCAGGCTGGCATGATCGACGAGGTAGTCCTCCGGCGCACTGTCCGGCGCCAGGACCTTGCGGCGGTGAACGCGGTAGGACTTGGTGACGGCCTGTATCTGCGTTTCCGAGCCGGTCAACCCGACGAACCGCGGACCGAAGGCCGCCACGTAATCGGCAACCACCATCTGTGTATCACGCTTTGGGTCGACGGTGATGAACACCGGCACGACCTCGCCGCCCTGCGCGCCCAACAGTTCCAGTGCCTCGGCCATTTGCTGCAGATTGAGCGGACAGATCGATGGACAGGTCGTGTAGCCGAAATAGATCAGCATATACCGCCCGTGAAAATCCTTATCGCTCCGCGCCTGCCCGAGGTGATCGACCAGATCGAAGCTGCCGCCGAACAGCTGTTCGAGCGGCAATGGCGCCGTTTGCGGCGGCGCGCTTTGGTCCCCGGCCAGCGCCAGGCCGGTCGCCAGCATCGCCGCCACGGCCGCTGCACCAGCAATGCCGGCACGCGAAAACGAGATCCGCACCGCTACTCGCTCGGCTTCAGGCCCGGGATGCCGTAAACGCCCGAAGCCTTCAGGGTTTCGAGAACCCGCGCATCGTGCTTGTACCAGGCCCCGGCCTTCTTGCCGCCATTGGCCTTCGACCAGGCCTTACCGAACCAGTTGGCGCGGCTCCATTTTCCGTCCGTGCCTTCGCGTTTGAACTGCAGCGCGAACATCGGCATCTTCGGGTTCGAGATCAGCAGCCCGTCGGCGGTCACGCGCTTGCCGCAGAACGGCAGCAGGTCGGCGGTCGCGCCGGCAAAAATGTCGAAGTTCTTCACCACCGGCACCAGCCGACCGTCATCGAGCAGCAGACCGAGTTGGCGCTTGCCGTTACCGCAATTCTCGGTGCAGTCGCCGCTCACCTCACACAACAGGTCGACCACCTTGGCTTCAATTCGTGTCTCTTGCTCATGATCGATGCCCCAGCCCTCGGCGGCCAATGCCGGGCCTGCGGTAAGGGCCAACGCCGCGGCGGCTGCGAGAATGGAATGCCTTGTCATCGCGCTACTCCCCGAACGGCTGGATGCCGTAGTCTTCATGGGTCATGTTGACGACTCCCTTGTCGTCGGCAACCTGATTGACGATCAGATAGTTGACGCCGTCACGCTCGTAGAGATCGCCGTTGACGGTGACCTGATGGGTCTGGATCTTCAGAACCTTGGGATTAGCGACCGAGGTGTCGTCGCCTTCGATCTTGAGCACCATGTAAACCTTGTCGTCATCGCCCTTGATGCCGACCGGTATGCCGCCCGCGGCACACCACACCGCACACTTGTGATGCGCCGTGCCGAGCGCATACATGATTTCGGTCACATGGCACCACGTATCGATGATCTCGCCCGTCACCTGCACCCGCTGCGGCGTAGCCGCGTTCGCCGGGGCAGCGATGCACAAACCGCCCAGCACCGCGGCACCGACCCATTGCCTGATCGACATCGCAAATCCTCCCTGTCAGTGGTCAGGCTTGAACCATAATCGCAGTGATGATCACCGGGAAATGATATTCACGTGAATTAGCGGAAACGTTCGATCTGGCACAATGATTGCCGGCACCGGCCGGCACCTGAAGTCAATCTTCGCGACTTGCGGATGGATGTGGTAGTCTTGCCAAGACATTCGGGTACAACAAACGCTCAGATAAGGTGTTCGTTAACACCAAAAGGGTAGTAATACAGGCAGGGACGAGACCCACGGCTTGTCATAGCGGTTCATTCGGTTTCACAGCGCCGGAATATCTCTTGCGATGACCGGATACCGTGTTACGGCTGCCTAGGGTCAGGATAGATTTTTGGAGTTCAATCATGCAGCAAGCAGTTGCCGAAGCGATATCCGACACCGGTAAAGGCAAGATTCCGGTGCCGCCGCGACCGAACAACATCGGCGACACCGGCATCGAGCGCACCATGCTGATGAACCTGCTGTCGAAGGCCATGTACGTTCTCGGCCTGCAGACCGCGTCGGCCCTGGCTGAACATCTCAAGGTTTCATCCTCAATCGTCAACACTCTGCTTGAGGAGATGCGCGACCAGTCTCTGCTCGAATCCCGTGGCCTGGCCGGTGCCGACATCACCTCGCAGATCCGCTACGGTCTGACCCAGAAGGGCATCAGCTGGGCCCTGGACGCCACCGAGCAATCGGCATATGTCGGACCGGTTCCGGTCACCCTCGAAGCGTTCTGCCGCCAGGTTGCCACCCAGCGCATTTCCGTCGAGCGCATCGGGCCTGAGGAACTCCAGTACCACCTGCGCAATCTCATCTTGCCCGAGGACCTGATCCACCGTCTCGGACCGGCGGCCAACTCGGCCAAGTCGATCCTGCTGTACGGCGCTCCCGGCAACGGCAAGACCTGCATCGCCGAAGGCATCGGCGCCGCCTTCAGCCAGACCATCTACCTGCCCTACTGCATCGAGGTCGGCGGCCAGATCATCAACTTCTACGACGAGACCGTGCATCAGCGCGTCGACGATCCCGAGGCGGAAAAGGAAGCGACCCGCCTGATCCCCCGCGGCCGGGGAAATGCCGACGCCCGTTGGGTGCCCTGCAAGCGCCCGGTGGTGATGACCGGCGGCGAACTGACCCTCGACCAGCTCGACCTGCAGTACACCGCCTCATCGAAGTTCTACGAAGCGCCGTTGCACCTCAAGGCATTGGGCGGCGTGTTCATCGTCGACGACTTCGGTCGTCAGCGCGACACCCCGCAGGCGATTCTCAACCGCTGGATCGTTCCGCTGGAAAAGGGGGTCGACTACCTGACCCTGCACACCGGCAAGAAATTCCCCATCCCGTTCGATGAACTGGTGGTGTTCTCCACCAACATCCCGCCCGGCAAGCTGACCGACGAGGCGACCCTGCGCCGGCTGTACTACAAGATCAAGGTGCCGCAGCCGAACCGCGAGGATTTCGTCACCATCTTCGAGCGCGTCTGCGAGATGAAGGGCATCGAGTACCGCCGCGAGATGGTCGATTATCTGTTCAAGAATCGTTACGACAAACTCAACTTGGAGCCGTCCGGCTTCCATCCGATCTTCTTCATCGAGCAGGTGATCTCGATCTGCGAGTACTACGGAACGCCGATCGACCCCAACGACAAGACACTCGGCCAGGCCTGGGACAACTTCTACGTCGATTACGCCGAAGAATATTAGCGCTCGGATCCTAGGGTCGGTTTCCGGGCGAATACCCGGAAATGCCCGGCGCGCTCTTCCTCACGGTATTTGGACCAAAGCTCGGCAAAGCCCGGCTTGCCGTCCAGCCATGCCAGGTAATTGAAAGAGATGCCGCCGAAACCGAGTTTTCGCGGCCGGTCGTCGATCAGAATGATATCGGGCGGTGCGCTGCTGAGCCGCTCGATAATCCCCTGCATCTGGCGCATGGCGGCGGCACGGCGCGCCAGATGGCTGGACACATCGCCATCTAGGATATGCGCCGGCAGCAGATAGGCGCAGCACGCCACATCGACCCACCTTGCCCCGCTGGCCAGAACCGCCGGATGCACATTGCGCGGCGACGTGATGAAGGCATGGACGCTGGCTTTCGGTCCTGCCTCGTTCAGCCTGGCGATGAGCTCTGCCGTCACTGCCTGGTTGCCCTGTTCCGATGCCAGGTCGCGCAAGTGCGCCTGCACCGGGCGCACCAGCGCAAGCAGCACAAGAACGCAGGCAACGCCGGCCGCCGGGTTCAGACGCCAGCCGCGACGCGAAACCAACCCGGCAAGGCCGGTCGCCGTGGCGATCACGACAAACCCGATGGCCGGCATGATGTGGTAGGACCAGCCCTTCTGCTGGATCACCGCGGCAATCGCTGCCAGCAGCCCGGCAAACAGCATGTAGCCCCCGGCAACCGGCAACGGCTCACCGCTGAAACGGCGCGACAGCAGGATAACCGCCACGACAGCCGGCGCCAGCAGAACCAGATAGGACCGGGCCACCGGCAAGAGCGCATTGGCATAGGCGCCGTAGGCGATCATCGCCTCGGGCACAACGACCGACACATAGTCCGGAGCAAATCGCAGGATGGCCGCGAAATAGGCCGCGCCGACAAGCGCAATCACCATGTTCTCGGTGGCGACCAGACAGCCAAGCCTGCGCGTCCGCAAAACTGTGTACAGGGTCAGGCCGATCGGAATGACCAGAAAATAAGGTTTCAGGCAGAACGCCAGGCCACCCAGGCCGCCACATACAACAGCCATTGCCGGGCCCACCGGCTGGCCTGATCCACGCCTTGCGCACACCAGCACATAGGGGCAGGCGAGCATCGCCATCAGGTGTTCGCGCTGGCCGAAATCATAGGCCGGCAGAAGCCAGAACACCGCGGCGATGGCAGCCACGGGCATCGCCGGTGTCTGTCCGCCAGCGGGGCGCAGCAGATGCGCGCACAACACCAGGCTGCCCAGTCCAATCGCCAGCACATAGAGCTGAAACGCCGCACCCGGCGCTATCCCGCCGAGCCGCGCCAGCACGACGCCGGGAACCGACAGCCACCAGGCGAGCGGCGGATTGACGTCGATGACCTCGCGCCCGAAGGCACCGCCGTCAAGCAGACGCTCGGCGCCGATGACGATCCAGGCGGCATCGTGATTGAGCGGAAACGGCAGGTAGAACGCCGCCGCCAGGCACAGCATCAGCCCGGCCGGCAGCCATGGCGTCACCGCCCGGCGCAATTCCAGCCCCTGAGGCCGGTCTTCCAACTCAACGCTTGCCATAAGGCCATGCCTTCCGTGCGGCGCCGGCCCGGCCTGCCAATCAGCGCCGGCTGCCCCCATTGGTGCCGGAAGTTGATTAAGGAGCACTTAAGCCGGCTCTGGCGCCGCGGCGCACAAACCCGGCTGCAAGCGGATTTTTGCACTGGCAATTTGCGCAAACATTGCTAGGTTCCGCGCCAACCACCCGGACCGCAGAAGCCGACGCCGGCCCGTCCGGTTCAACCGCTTCAGTTCCATCCGCCCGGATCGCCGGGTGAGGCAAGAAAGTCCAGCGATGAAGATCAACGGAAACGAAATAAGGCCGGGCAATATCATATTGCACAACGGCGATCTCTATGTGGCGGTCAAGACCGACCACGTGAAACCCGGCAAAGGCGGTGCCTTCGCCCAGGTCGAGCTCAAGTCGATCGTCGGCAATACCAAACTCAACGAGCGCTTCCGGTCCTCGGAAACGGTCGAGCGGGTGCGCCTCGAGCAGAAGGACTTCCAGTATCTCTATAGCCAGGACGACATGCTGGTGTTCATGGACACCGAGTCCTACGAGCAGATAGAACTGCCAGCCGATTTTGTCGGCGACCGCGCGGCTTTCCTTCAGGATGGCATGATGGTCACCGTGGAAAGCTACGAGGGCAAGCCGCTTGGCATCTCCCTGCCCGGTCAGGTCACGCTCGAGGTCAGCGAAGCCGACCCTGTGGTCAAGGGCCAGACGGCGGCCTCGTCCTACAAGCCGGCAATTATGGAGAACGGCGTCCGGGTCATGGTGCCGCCATTCATCACCGCCGGAGAACGCATCGTTGTTGACACCAACGAAGTCACCTACGTCCGCCGCGCCGACTGATCGCCGCCAACATGGCCTATTCAACCATCCTCAACGTCATGGTCGGCGCCGCCCGCAAGGCAACGCGCCCGTTGCGGCGCGACTTCGGCGAGGTCGAGAACCTTCAGGTCTCGCTCAAAGGGCCGGCCAATTTCGTCACCAAGTCGGATGAGCGCACCGAGCAGATCATTCGCGACGAACTGGCCCGGGCCCGCCCGACTTATGGCTTTCTAATGGAAGAACAGGGCGCCATCGACGGCACCGATGGTCAGCACCGCTGGATCGTCGACCCGATCGACGGCACCACCAATTTCATCCACGGCATCCCTCATTTCGCCATATCAATCGCCCTGCAGCGCGGTGACGATATCGTCGCCGGCATGATCTACAACCCGATCACCGAGGACCTGTTCACCGCCGAGCGCGGCCGTGGTGCCTATCTCAACGACCGCCGGCTGCGGGTGGCGGCGCGCAAGAACCTGTCCGATGCCGTCGTCGTCTGCGGTATTCCCCATCTCGGCCGCGGCGATCACGCCGTGTTCCGGGCCGAAATCGAGCGGGTCCAGGCCAAGGCCGCCGGCATTCGTCGGTTCGGCGCCGCCTCGCTCGATCTCGCCTGGGTCGCCGCCGGACGCCTCGATGGCTACTGGGAGCGCTGGCTCCAGCCCTGGGATATTGCCGCCGGTGTACTGATGGTGCGCGAGGCCGGCGGCCGCGTCGAAGACGTCGACGGCGGCTCCGATGCCTTGAAGACCGGCAACGTCCTGGCTGCCAACGATGACCTTTTCATGCAGCTCCAGCGGACATTGAAGGGTTAGGGTCAGGCCGCGACACCGTTCGGGCCATCGTTTGTCCACATCCG
>JAHEJE010000174.1 GCA_024639035.1 Alphaproteobacteria bacterium | reverse complement strand
TCGTCATCCGCCCCCTTGGGCAGGCGGTGGGCGATGCCCTTGTGGCATTCGATGCAGGTCTTTTCACCATTTGCGGCAGCCGGCTCCATCTTCTCGCGCGCCCGCCGGCTCTGATGGGCGAAATCCATGGCTTCATAGCTGTGGCAGTTGCGGCATTCGCGCGAGTCGGACTCAATCATCGACTGCCACACCCGCGTCGCCATCGCCAACCGGTGCGCTTCGAATTTTTCCGGCGTGCTGATTGTCCCGCGCACCTTGTGCCACAACTCGTTGGTCGCCTTGATCTTGCGGATCACCTTGGGCCCCCAGTCATGCGGCACATGGCAGTCGGAACACTTGGCGCGCACCCCGGACGGGTTTTTGAAGTGAACCGTTTCCTTGTATTCCTGATAAACCGTGTCGCGCATCTCATGGCATGAAATGCAGAATGCCATCGTATTGGTCGCTTCCATCGCCGTGTGGAAGCCACCCCAGAAGATGATTCCGGCGATGGCGCCGATGACCAGCAGAACCCCTTGGCCGGCAATCGTGCTGGGCCGCTTGAACCACGTCCAGAAGCGCTTGATCAGAGAAATAATGGGGATCCCCTCCCGTTGCGCACACTACGCGCAAACCACCCTGCACGCCAAAGGGATGTGTCGACCACACCCCTTCGTTGCTGCAGTCACGTTCAGGCCGACGGCATCATTCCTTGGGCAGCGTCACCAGATAGGCCATCACGTCGGCACTGATCTGATGATCGATTGCCCGCAGTGCCGGCATGGTTTCGCCTGGCTGGCCGTTGAGGATCTTGTGCATGACCTCCCACGGGTTGCCCATCTGCTTGCCGAACGGCTTCATGTCCTTGGGCAGCTTGCCGTCGGCGCCGTGGCAGTTGACGCACATGGTCGTGTAGACCGCCTTGCCGCGCACCGCATCGCCCTTGACCGACTTTGTCTCAGGGTCGATGTACTTGGACATATCGACCTGGCCGGCCGACACGAAATTCGCCAGATCGGTCAAGTCGGCATCGCCGAGTTTGTCGGCGTAACCATGCGCATCGCCGGTCAGGATCGCCTTGATCTCAGCCACGTCAGCGCCCGCCTTGCCGTTGATGCCGACAATGCCGCTGGCATGGCTGCCCTTGGAGTAGGCGCCATCCCGGCCAAGCCCGTCCCAGCCGTGGCATTCCTTGCAGCGCCAGTTGGCCTTCGGCTTGTCGGCATATTTCTTGTCGGCTGGATAGAGCTTGTGCGCTTCTGCCGGCGCCTCCACTTTCAGCACCTTGTACCACTTGTCATAAAGCTTGCCGCCGCGGGCAATCGAGCCCTCGTCAGCAGCCCAGGCATTGGTCGCCATCGTTGCCCCAATCATGCAGGCTGCGCCTACTATCAGGCCCCGGTAGATGGTCGTGTGTACAGTCATCACTTGCTCCTCCTCGACAGGCCCGGCAGCGCCAGACCGTCATTTAGCCCACGCCCCTCTATTATACATCCTGCAACCTGACAATTGCATGACCTCGATCAATTCATGACCTGCTCACCAACCTCAAAATTCCCACGCCCACCGTGGCAGGGCAAGCAAAGCGGCTTAGCTTTACGCCGACCCGTGAACGGACGGCCGCGCGAAGGCGCGGGTGAAAATCAACAAACGTCGCAGGGGAGGCAAAGCGGCTCAGCTTTTCGCCAGCCGTCACATCCGCTTGGCGACCTCTTCGAGCATCACCTCGCTGGCGCCGCCGCCAATGGCCTGCACCCGGGCATCGCGGACCATGCGTTCGATGGCAGCCTCGCGCATGTAGCCGAAGCCGCCGTGAAACTGCTGGCAGGTGTACATCACCTTGTTGACCAGCTCACCGGCCAGCGCCTTGGCCATCGACACCGCCTTCACGCAATCCTCGCCGGCCGCATCAAGCTGGGCCGTTTCGAACACCAGCGCCCGGCAGGCGGCGACCTCGGCCTGGGCCATCGCCAGCCGATGGCGGATCGCCTGCTTGTCCCACAACGGCGCCCCAAAGGCTGAGCGTTGGCGAACGTAATCGAGCGTCAGGTCGATCGCCTTTTGCGCCTCGCCCATTGCCTGCGCCGCCAGCACCAGCCGCTCGTTCTGGAAATTCTGCATCACCGCATAGAACCCGCGGTTCTCCTCGCCCAGCATGGCATCGGCCGGCACCCAGCAGTCGTCGAACGACAACTCCGCGGTGTCCGAAGACCGCCAGCCCATCTTGTCGAGACTTCGGCTCACCGAAAACCCCTTGGTGCCCGGCTCGACGATGAACATCGAAATGCCGCGCGAGCCCCGGGCCTGGCTGTCGGTCTTGGCCGCCACGAAATAGACCCCGGCATGGCGGCCGTTGGTGATGAACATCTTCGACCCGTTCAGCACCCAGCCGTTGCCGGTGCGTTTCGCCGTTGTGCGAATGCCGGCCACGTCCGACCCCGCCCCCGGCTCGGTCACCGCCACTGCGGCAATCGTCTCGCCCGAGACGATGCCCGGCATGTAGCGGTCCTGCTGTTCATCGCTGCCGGCGTTGGCCAGATGCGGCGAGGCCATGTCCGTGTGCACCAGGCAGGTGATCGCGAAACCGCCGAAGGTCGAGCGGCCAAGCTCCTCGGCAAAGGCCACCGTGGCCCGGGCATCCAGTTCCGCCCCGCCGTATTTCTCCGGGTAACGGATGCCAAACAGCCCCAGCGCGCCCATCCGCGTGAGCACATCGCGCGGCACGAAGCCGTCGCGCTCCCACTGCTCGCCGTGCGGCATAACCTCCTCGGCAACGAACCGCTGCACCTGGGCGCGCAGCAGTTCGATTTCCTCCGATATGTCCGGCAGGCTGGCCGTCAACAGCGTCGCCTCAATAGACCACCACCGAGCGAATGCTCTCGCCGGCGTGCATCAGGTCGAACGCCGTGTTGATGTCCTCGAGCGCCAGCGTGTGGGTTATCATAGGGTCGATCTGGATCTTGCCGTCCATGTACCAGTCGACGATCTTCGGCACATCGGTCCGGCCCCGCGCGCCGCCGAAGGCGGTGCCGCGCCACGAGCGGCCGGTGACGAGTTGGAACGGCCGGGTGGATATCTCCTGACCGGCCCCGGCCACACCGATGATGATCGACTGGCCCCAGCCCTTGTGGGCGCACTCCAGCGCCATGCGCATGACATTCACGTTGCCGATACACTCGAACGAATAGTCCGCCCCGCCTCCGGTCAACTCGACCAGATGCGCCACCAGATCGCCATCCACCTTATCCGGGTTGACGAAGTGGGTCATGCCGAATTTCTTGCCCCACGCCTCGCGGTCATTGTTGAGATCGACACCGACAATCATGTCGGCACCCGCCAGCTTGCAGCCCTGCAAGACATTGAGCCCGATGCCACCGAGTCCGAACACCACGCAGTTCGAGCCCTCCTCCACCTTGGCCGTGTTGATCACCGCGCCGATGCCGGTGGTCACTCCGCAGCCGATGTAGCAGATACTCTCGAACGGAGCTTTCTTGTTGACCTTGGCCAGCGCGATCTCCGGCAGCACCGTGTGGTTGGCGAAGGTCGAGCAGCCCATGTAGTGCAGAACCTTCTCGCCCTTGTAGGAAAACCGGCTGGTGCCGTCCGGCATCACGCCCGCGCCTTGCGTGGTGCGGATCGCCTGGCACAGGTTGGTCTTCGGGTTGAGGCAGTATTCGCACTCCCGGCACTCTGGCGTATACAGCGGAATGACATGATCGCCGGGCTTGAGCGACTTCACGCCCGGTCCGACCTCCTGCACGATGCCGGCACCCTCATGGCCGAGAATGGCCGGAAACGCCCCTTCCGGATCGGCACCTGAACGGGTGAATTCGTCTGTATGGCAAACCCCCGTTGCCTTGATCTCGACCAGCACCTCGCCGTCCTTCGGTCCTTCCAGATCGACCTCGACGATCTCCAGCGGCTTGCCCGCCTCAAATGCCACAGCAGCCCGCGTCTTCATGCTCAACCTCCCTGAATCTCGTTGGAAAACAAGCGCCCAGTGTGGCAAGCCGAAAGCACCATTGCAAGGCCCGCCTACACATCAATGCATCGCCCCGTGCTCGCAAGCTAGAGCACTTTAATGTATCTGATCCAGGGTTTCGACGACTCTGTTCATATTTTCAGATCAAGCCGTGGTTTCCAGAAAGGGCGGAACAGCTCAATTTTAGGACAGCGGTCCATCACCACCTTCAATCCTGCATCCTCGGCCAGTTTTGCAGCGCGGTCGTCATATACGCCGATTTGACCCCAGAGCACTTTGGCTCCGATCGCGATGGCCTTTTCGGCGATGCCATAAAGTTCTTCCTTGGGCCGAAACACCTCGACCATATCAACCGGGCGTTCAATCTCTTCCAGGGACCGATAGACCGGAATGCCGCGAATTTCGGACACCTTCGGATTGGGATTGACCGGCAGTATCTCATACCCCGTTTCGTGTAGTACCCGCAGCACGCCATAGCTGAACTTGGTCTTGTCGGCGCTGGCCCCGACCATGGCAATGGATTTGACCGAACGCAGGATATCGGCCAAAAATTCCGGCGGGTAATCGTACAGACGATCAATAGCGGCTTCAGGCATTCAAGCCTCCTTCGGTGTAGCGATATCCGCCTTCAGTTCATGCGGTTCAAGCGGATCGAGAAATGGGTTGCGATAGAGCTTGTCGTGGCTTTCAACGCCGATCTCAAGCGTGCAGTCAGACACCGGGCGCGCGACACAGAGCACCACATAGCCACTGTTGATCTGACGATTGTTCAGCGCCACCTGCCGGCGTTGATCGACTTCGCCATCGGTCAGTTTGGCCGCACAAGTGATGCATCCGCCATATTTGCAGCCATAGGGCAGGTCAACGCCGTGTTCACGCAGCGTGTCGAGCAGCGGGCGGCGCCCATCGACTGAGTAGGTCGCGCCGCCGCGGTTGGCGATCGTGATGGTGTAGGTGCCGGTCACAGCCAGATATCGCTCGTGCAGTCGCCGCCCGGGTAGCGGGTTTCATGGCAGCGGCTCGGCCCGTTGGGCTCCTTGCCGAAATTGACGATGAAGTCCTTGTTGATTGTCATTCCACCGTTCTCCACGTCACAGTCGATCATGACCATCACACCGCCTTGGGTGCGGATTTCCGGATAGAACTGATTGTCCCAAGTCGAAAAGAGTGACGTCGTGACATACAGGCGCCTGCCGTCGAGTGACAACTGGAACATCTGCGGACCGCCAGCGACCTTGACCCCGTTGACCTCCGGTGCCTTGCCTAGCAACCCCCCCATCCAGACCTGCCCGGTCAGTCTTGGATTGTGTGGATCGGAGATGTCGTATTGGCGCATGTCGCCATGCAGCCAGTTGTTCAGGTACAGGTACCTGTCATCCATCGACACCAGGATCGCCGACATCACCCCCGGCACCGGGATCGGCCATTCGGGGTGCGGCTCGTTCTCGACATCGATGATCTTCTCCCACTCCCATTTGCCGGCCTGGGATTTCCAGAAATGGATGACGTTGGAGCTGAGCGCTGCGCCGCAGAACCCATGTGTACTGTCCGGGTTGTGATGGAACTTGACCTCCAGCGGGATCAGCCCGTCTTCGCCCAGATACATACTCTCGATCGGAACGCGCTTTTCAAAATCCCAGAAATGCAGGCGGCGGCCATATTTTAGGTGGCCGACCTCTTCCAGATCGAACCCCGGCATGAAGGTATTTGGCGCGGCCCATTCCGAGCTGACCATCACGTTGTGGCGCGGTTGGTACCAAAAATCGTAACCGAAGGGGATATCGCCCATCGAGTTTTCCCAACGACCCACAATCTCGAAATCCTTGTTGAGATGCAGGTAGCCACCAGGCGCCTCTCCCATTGCGTCGCCCAGGAAGGAGATAATGATCTCGGATCCAAGACAGTGCACAGTGTGCGGGCCTGAAAGGTTGGTCTTTGCCTTGATCTCAGCGCCGTCGATTACCTTGTGCAGGCGCGGGGCGCGCCGGTCGGTGGCGGTGTCAACGACATGGATGTTGTTCGACCGGACACCCGGCACCAACAGATACTGGCGCGACATCGACGCATCATCATGACAGGAAGAACAGGCATTCCATCCCATATGGTGCAGCTCATCCCCAATCCCTGGCATCTCCAGCCGGTGGATCACTTGGGAATAGGTCGGACTTTCCGGATCCACATCCACAGTCGCCAGGTAATCAGGTTTTTGAATCCCAGTACCTGTGTATATCGCGATCGTATAGAGCAGTTTTTCACGGGGTGCCTTGATTGCCTCCGCTGGGCTTGCATAGCCCGGTCCACAACATTCCATCTAACATCCTCCAAAACGACCGTAGATCGCGACTATACTGTGCAAATCGGGACTGTTTCCCAGCAGCTCCAATGGTGGTTTCCAACCGGTACAATCAGGAGTTCGGCGCCGCCAGTCCAGCAAAATCGAACAACTCTCGGTCCAGTAAGTGGCTCGGCCGCACCAGCCAGCCCCTGCCGAGCCGCGCGCGCTCGGGCATGGCCGCCAGACCCTTCGGCCCGGCGCCACGAAACAGCTGCAACAACAGGGTCTCGGCCTGGTCGTCCAGGTGTTGC
>JAHEJE010000009.1 GCA_024639035.1 Alphaproteobacteria bacterium | reverse complement strand
ACACCATGTCCCGGTTGGCCCGCGCCCGCGCCACCTGTTCGGTGGCGAACGCTTCACCGTGCTTGAGTGCCGCCACGCAGCCGCGCTGCAGGAACGCCGCGGTGCCGGAGGTGTTGTACTGTATGATCCGCTCGATCGCCGGGCCGAGCGCCACCGGAGCCTGCACCCAGCCGACCCGCCAGCCGGTCATCGCCCAGTTCTTGGAAAAGGTGTTGGCGTAAATCACCCGTTCCTCGCTGTCGGTGATATCGATTAACGACGGTGAGCGCGTGGCAGAGCCGCTGCGCGGATAATAGAACCGCGAGTAAACCTCGTCGGCGATGATCCAGATGCCGCGCTTGCGGGCGAAGTCGCGTATCGCCGTCAGATCGTCGATGCTGGCCACCCAGCCGATCGGGTTGGACGGGCTGTTGAGGCAAATCGCCCTGGTCCTGTCGGTGACGCAGTCGAACAGCCGGTCGAGATCGATCTGCCATCGCCGGTTCTCGAACCGGATCGGCGCAAAAACCGGTTCGATGCCCATCATCCGCATCGGGCCGGGATAGTTCGGCCACGCCGGCGTCGGCACCACGATCTGATCGCCGTCGCCGGCCAGCAGCTGGAAGATCGTCTGCATCGCCTGCATGCCCGAGCCGGTAATGAAAAAACTGTCCGGCGTGAACGACCGGCCGAACTGG
Source organism: Alphaproteobacteria bacterium (assembly GCA_024639035.1). GTDB lineage: Bacteria > Pseudomonadota > Alphaproteobacteria > Rhizobiales > Aestuariivirgaceae > JAHEJE01. Next base: position 23,060 of record JAHEJE010000009.1, on the reverse strand, counting down.
CTTTCGTGATAGCGCGCCAGGGCCTTGCGCAACTGCGGAATGCCGCGCTGCCAGGTGTAGAAGGTCTCGCCGCGCTTGAGCGCCTTGCAGGCCGCCTCGCAGATGAATTGCGGCGTCGGCAGATGGCCCTCGCCGGTCCACAGCGGAATGATGTCCGGGCGCCCGAAGCCATGGTTGACCGCCACCAGGATGCCGCTGTCCGGCTCGTCGCGCTGCGAGCGTTTGATCGAATCAAGCAGTTCTTGCGATGTCGGCAGGGTCATGGCACGCCCTTGAAAAAAGGATGCCGGGGCGCAATTCGCAGCCCCGGCAGGGTTTCACACTGTGCTGAGGGCTTACTTGCCCTTGGCCAGCAGGTCGCGGATTTCCTCCAGCAGAACCTCGTTCTTGGGCGGCTCCGGCGGCGCTTCAGGTGCGGCTTCTTCGGCCTTTTTCATGTTGTTGATCGCCTTGACGATCAAGAACAGCAGGAAGGCGATGATCATGAAGTTGATCGCCGCGGTGATGAAGCTGCCGTAGGCGAGCACGGCACCCTGTTCCTTGGCCGCCTCGAGGGTTGGCGCTGTGACCTCCGAGCTCAGGCCGGCGAAGTAGTTGTTGAAATCAAGCCCGCCGAAGATGGCGCCGACGATCGGCATCAAAACGTCGTCGACCGCGGATTTCACGATGGCGCCGAAGGCGCCGCCGATGATCACGCCGATGGCCAGATCGAGCACATTGCCCTTGAGAGCGAACTCCTTGAATTCCTTGAGCACTTGTTGATGTCCCCCTTGTGGTATGCAGGTATCGCCCGACACCCTGTCGCGTGACGCCGGCACCCTTGATCGCGGAAGCTCCCGCATGGAGCCATCCCAGCAGCGAACCTATTCGAAATCGTTGCACCTGCAAAGCGTTTTCAGATTGCCGCGACCGGGTCTCCGAGCAGGTTCGACACCGCCCGCACCTGGGCCAGCGCCCACTTGAGCCGGTCGCGCTTGACCACCGGCAGTTCGTTCACCGCGACATTGTTCGACAGGGCGATGCCGGTGTCCAGGTCCTTCAGTTGCTGGTCCAGAATGGCACCGAGCAGAACCTTGTGGGCCTCGATCAGGTTGTCGATGATGCTGTCTGTGCTGTCCAGTTTGCCCTTCACGCTCTCGAGCCGTTCCGGCGTCGAGCGGGCGGTGATGCCATGGCGAATGGCGACGATGCGGGCGGCCGAAAAGATCGGCATGATGCCGGCCCGCTTCAGGTCGATGCGGCCATCCTTAAGGCGGATGCGCCCGAACCAGCCGAGCGTTTCGGGGATGTCGACGGCGTTGACCGACATGAGTTGCAGGAACTCCCGTGACTCGGCTCCAGCGCTCAGGGCGTGACCCAGCACGTCGTCGGCAAGCTGTTGCTTGCCATGTACGGCGGTGGCGTCGAAGAAGATGTCGGAGTTCAGGATGTCTTCAGGCGTATGGCGCGAGATCCAGGTCAGGACGTGCTCTCGCCAATCCGCAACGGACATCCGCCAGGCGCGATTGCTGGCCATGACGCCGCCCTTGCAGTATGGCACGCCGGCGAGGTTCAGCATATCGGCGACCCGACTGCCCAGTTCGGCGAACCAGGTGTCTTCCGGCCCGCCCTCGTCGCCCTCGGCATAGACGATGGCGTTATCCTGGTCCATCGCCAGCAGGCTCTCGCCGCGGCCCGCCGAGCCCAGGACCAGCATGGCGTAGTCGCACGGCGCTTCGCCCAGACCGGCTTCGCTCATGTTGCGTTCGGCGATCTCGACGGCCCGTCTCGTCAAGGCGCAGAGCTCGCGCGAAATGATCGCTGCGATGTCGCGGACATCGACCGCCTCGTTGACCAGCGCCTGCGCCACCAGGGCAAGATTGGCCCAGGCCAGGCTGAGGCCGTGGGCGCTGGTGGCCGTTTCGATCCGGTCGCCAAGCGAAATCGCGTCATCGCCACGCTGTTTCAGCAGATCGCGCGCCGACAGAGCGCCGACGATGGCGCCGGTCTTGTCGTGCACTCCGAGGTGGCGGAAACGGCCTTCGCGCATGGCCGCGATGGCCCGGTAGACATAGGCATCCTCGGCGATCGAGCGCAGCGGGAATTTCGCCACCTCGCCGACCCGCTGGGTCAGCGCCGCCGCACCGTCGGTGTCGATGGCCCGCAGGATATCGCGCTCGGTGATGATCCCGGCCGCCGTGCCGCCTTTGACGAAGGCCGAACTGATCTGGTTCTCAATCAGCATGCCCAACGCATCGGCCAGCGCCGCATCGGCATCGGTGAAGATCGGCGGTGTGTGCATGACGCTGCTGACCCGGTGGCGGTAGGGAAAACTGTCGACACGTGCAAGCGCCGCAATCGACTGCTCGGACTGTGCCCGGCCGATTGTGCCGTGCCAGCCGGCCTTGCTTTCGGATATGGTCTGCGTCGACAGCCCGAGCGACCCGCGCTCGGCCTCGGCGATCGTGCGAATGCCCTTTGCCTGCAGCCGGGGCACCAGCGCCATGAAGATTTGCGCCGTCGCCATCGCATCTCCCAGGGCGCTGTGGCGTTTGTGGATGGTCACGCCCAGCCACTCGGCCAAAGTGTCGAGTGAGTGATCCGGCAGTTGCGGTGCGGCCAGTTGCGCAAGATGACGAACGTCCATGCAGCGCGGTGCGGTCCAGCCCATGCGGGACAGGTCGTGCTCGCGCTTGAACATGGCCAGATCGAACCCGATCGAATACCCCAGCACCACCGACCGGCCGATCCAGCTGGCGAACGCCGGCCATGCCGTGCGGAAGGTCTCGGCGCCTTTCACGTCGCCATCGAAGAGGCCGTGGATCCGCGACGATGCGGGTGGGATCGGCCCACCGGGATCAATGAACTGCTCGAAGGCATCGTCAGGGTCGATCTGACCCCTGTTCAACCTCACGCCGCCGATCTGGATAATTCGGGCCTTCGTGACGTCGAGGCCCGTGGTCTCGCTGTCGATGCAGACCGCATTCAGCGCCATCAGCGGCGTGGCCGAAGACGTCTCGGCCGGCGATATCGACGATGCGGGCTTGTTCATGCCGATATTCCAATTCCAATACAGTGCTATAATGCCAAACTTCGAGAGGTGAACCTATCATGTCAAGGGACGCGGAAAAGCCCTAATGATGAGCAGTTGGACAGTTCTGGTTGTGGCCCTGGCCTATGTCGGCTTGCTGTTCGCCATCGCCAGCTATGGTGACAAGGCCGAGCGCCTGCGTCAGAACGACGTGCTGCGCCCGTTGATCTATGCCTTGTCGCTGGCGATCTATTGCACCTCGTGGACGTTCTTCGGCAGCGTCGGATTGTCGGCCCGCTCGGGTTACGATTTCCTGCCGGTCTATATCGGCCCGATCCTGATGCTGGCCCTTGGCTGGCCGCTGCTCAGATTCATCGTCGAGGTCTCCAAGCGCCAGAACATCACCTCGATCGCCGATTTCATCTCTGCCCGCTATGGCAAGAACCAGACGCTCGGCGCATTGGTGGCGGTGATCGCCGTGATCGGCATCGTGCCCTATATCTCGCTGCAGCTGAAAGCCGTGTCGGTGGCGCTGGAAACCATGCTTCCGGCCTTGAGCGCAAGCCAGTCGACAGCCATCACCAGCGCCGTGGGAGATCAGCTTGCCCTGCTCGTCGCCCTGGCCATGGCGGGCTTTGCCGTGCTGTTCGGCACCCGCCACATCGATGCCACCGAGCATCAGCATGGCATGATCCTGGCGATCGCGGTCGAGTCCCTCGTCAAGCTTGCGGCCTTCATCGTCATCGGCTTGTTTGTCTCCTTCGTGCTGTTCGGCGGCTTTTCCGATATGCTCGACAGGCTTCAGGCCCGGCCCGACATCGCCGCCACATTCTCCGGCGATTTCGATGGCGGGCGATGGCTGACGATGACCATCCTGTCGACCTTCGCCATCATCCTGTTGCCCCGGCAGTTCCATGTCGCCGTGGTCGAGAACACCAACATCAACGATGTCCGTCGGGCCGCGTGGCTGCTGCCGCTCTATCTGGTCGCCATCAACCTGTTCGTGGTGCCGATCGCCATTGCCGGCCTGCTCACCTTCGGCCCGTCCAGTGTCGATGCCGACACCTTCGTCCTTGCCCTGCCGGTCGAGAGCGGGCACCGGATCTTTGCCCTGATCGCCTTTGTCGGCGGCCTGTCGGCGGCCACCGCGATGGTCATCATCGAAACCGTCGCCTTGTCGATCATGGTCTGCAACAACATCGTCGTACCGATCCTGCTGTCGCGCCGCGGTGCCAGCGAGCATCTCCACGAGGATATGGGCAGCACCCTGATCTTCATCCGCCGCGCCGCCATCGTCGTCATTTTGTTTCTCGCCTACAGCTATTTCCAGATGATCGGCAATTCCGCCGCCCTGGCCCAGACCGGCCTGTTGTCGTTCGCCGCCGTGGCCCAGTTCGCACCTTCGGTATTTGTCGGCCTGATCTGGCGTCGGGCGACGGCCCGCGGCGCCATGGCCGGGTTGATCGCCGGGTTCTCCATGTGGACTTATACCCTGTTGCTGCCCTCGTTCGCCGATGCCGGCTGGTTGTCCGGTTCCTTCATCGAGGACGGCCTGTTCGGGCTTGGCGCCCTGCGGCCGCGCATGTTGCTCAACCTGACCTTCGATCCGCTCACCCATGGCGTGCTGTGGAGCCTGCTGGCCAACCTGGCCGCCTACATCGGGGTTTCGCTGATGACGCGACTGACCCCGGTCGAGCGCCTGCAGGCAGCGGCGTTCGTTTCGCCCGATCTGCCTGGTGCTGCCACGCCGAGCTTTCGCTTGTGGCGCACCTCGGTTTCCATCGAACAGCTCCAGGAGACCGCCGCGCGCTATCTTGGCCGCGAACGGGCCAGGCGATCGTTTGCGGAGTTTGCCCAGTCGCGGGACATCTCCCTCGATCCCGGCTCCGAGGCCGACATCAGGATGCTGCGGTTCACCGAGCATCTCCTGGCCAGCGCGGTCGGGGCCGCGTCGTCGCGCCTGGTGCTGGCCCTGATGCTGGAACGGCACTCGGCCAACACCCGCGGCGCCATGAAGCTGCTTGACGATGCGTCTGCCGCCATCCAGTACAACCGCGACCTGCTGCAGTCGGCCATCGACCATGTGCGCCAGGGCATTGCCGTGTTCGATGGCCAGATGAGGCTGATCTGCTGGAACCGCCAGTTCCGCACCCTTTTGCATCTGCCGCCCGACATGGGCCGCGTCGGCGTCCCCCTCGACGAGGTCATCCGCACCGTCGTTGCTGAAACCGAGCCGAACGTCGATGCCGGGATTGCCGAGCGGGTCGGCAAGTTGACCCAGGAGTTCGAGCCCTTTCAGGAGCGTATCGCCCAGGACGGTGCGGTGCTTGAGGTACGCTCGAGCGAAATGCCCGACGGCGGCATCGTGGTGACTTTCGCCGACATCACCGAACGGGTTCTGGCCGCCGAAGCGCTCGAACGCCGCGTCGAGGAGCGCACCGCCGAACTGATGGAGCTCAACACCGCGCTGGAAAACGCCAAATCCGATGCCGAAGCCGCCAACCTCGGCAAGACCAGGTTCGTCGCCGCGGCCAGCCATGACATTCTGCAACCGCTCAATGCCGCAAGGCTGTTCTCGTCCAGCCTGGTCGAGCGCGCCCAGAAGGATGAGAACCGTCAACTGGTCAAGAACATCGATGCCTCGCTGGAATCGGTCGAAGAGATTTTCAATGCCCTGCTGGAAATCTCCAGGCTGGACGCTGGTGCTCAGAACCCGGAAATTTCCGTCTTCCGGATCTACGACATCCTCAGCGCGCTGCAGCGCGAGGTCTCGGCCAGCGCCGAAGCCAAGGGCCTGGATTTGCGGGTCGTGCCGTCGCAACTGGCGGTCCGTACCGACCGCCGCCTGCTCCGCAGGGTGCTGCAGAACCTGTTGTCCAACGCCATCAAGTACACCCGACAGGGACGTGTGCTGATGGGGTGCCGGCGGGTCGGCGATCAGCTCCGCATCGAGGTTCACGACACCGGGCCCGGCATCCCGGAGCAGCATCACAGCCTGGTGTTCAGGGAGTTTGAAAGACTCGATCAAGATGGCGGTGAGAGTGGGCTGGGCCTCGGCCTGTCGATTGTCCAGCGCATCGCCAACGTGCTGGGTCTTGAGATCGGCGTGCGGTCGCGCAACGGCAACGGCATGGTCTTTTCGATCACATTGCCGCTTGCCGGCGTCGGGACCGAGGCCATTGCAACCGCGCAACCGCCCAAGCGGCCGGCGGTATCGAGCGTTGCCGGCATACACGTTCTTGTTGTCGACAACGAGCCGACCATACTGTCGGGCATGGAAAGCCTGTTGTCAGGGTGGGGCTGCACCGTGCGCACCGCTTGCGACATGGACAGCGCCCGCGCCGCGATGGCCGGCGATGGCAGAGTGCCGGATCTGATCATCGCCGATTATCACTTGCGCGACAACCTCGATGGCCTGACCCTGATCTCGCGGCTGCGGGCCGATGCCGCTGAACGCCTGCCGGCGATACTGATCACCGCCGATCGCAGCCGGGTGGTTGTCGACCTGGCTGGCGAACTCGACGTGATCTACATGCCCAAGCCGGTGAAACCGGCGGCCCTGCGAACCGCCATAGCCCACAATCTGCGCCGTCGGCAGGCCGCGGAATAAGAAGGCGCTAGAGCCTTTCTTGACAACAGCAAGTCATTTGATGGGTCAAATTCGTTCAGTCCGGCAAGCCATGGCGCGCAGGGCGATGCGGTGTATCGGGCTAGCGGCATGGCGCACCGGATGGGCGAATTTGGCCCACCGAAGGCCGGCTTATCGCGCTCGCTGGACAGCGTTAGGCGGCACTTGTTGTCAACCAGACCACGGCGTACCGCCTGCCTTGCCAGCAAACGCGATAAGCCGGTCAAATGGCTTGGTGTTGTCAAGAAAGGCTCTAGATAACCGCTTCGCCGTCGACCTTGCCGGCGGCAATCACCGCCTGGGTGCGGCTTTCAACGCTCAGTTTTTGCAGGATCGCCGAGACATGGGCCTTGATGGTTGCCTCCGAGACCGACAGCTCATAGGCGATCTGCTTGTTCAGCAGGCCCTCGCGCAGCATCATCAGAACGCGCATTTGTTGCGGCGTCAGCGTCGCCATGCGGTGGGCGATTTCATCGGCCTCGCTGCCGTCGCTGGCCGTCAGGTCGACCCCCGGCGGGGTCCAGATATTGCCACCGAGCACCGCCCGCAGGGCATCTTTCATGTCGGTGACCGGGAGCGATTTGGGGATGAAGCCGAGCGCGCCCAGATCGATTGAACGGCGAATAGTGTGGTGTGCGTCGTTGGCGGAGACGACGACGATCGGGACGGCGGGAAACTGGGCCCGCAGATAGACCAGGCCGGAAAAACCCTGAACGCCCGGCATCTTCAGGTCGAGCAACACCAAATCGGCATTGTCGTCGCCTTGCAGGGCCGCCGACACTTCATCGAGCGATCCGGTTTCGACGACGTCCGCTCCGGTAAACAGTTCAGACAGTGTGAGTTTCAGCGCATCGCGGAACAACGGATGGTCGTCGGCAATAACAAATCGGTAACTATTCATCGATTTTCCCCACAGCCGATCCTCGCCCCCTGATTGCGAACACGCGGCTTCCCACCCTTCAATGCGTGCCAAAAAGACACACTATAGGGTAGCGAGACTGGCGGCATTCTCCAAGTATTGATTTGAAGGGCCGTTCGGAGCAGGGATTCCTTAACCGTAAACCGCTTTTGGCCATGCACGTTTTGCATGTCAGACATGCCGGCGGGGCGATTGCGCACCGCCCGAAACAGGGGCATATGGGCGCCATGTTGCAGCGCAACGGAGGTCCGTCGCTGGAGAACTCAAACGAGGTGTATGATGTCTGTATTGTCTTTGGTTCGTGCTTTTGCGGAAGGTGTCGCAAGTGGTTTCTCGCTGTTCCTGACCAGCCGCAACGACAGTATCGCGCAGGTCTCGATCCCGCGCCTGGATCTCGGCAGCCGCCGCTAGAGCACTCCGGATGTGAGCCGGCACCGGCCCGCACCCCCGCCCAACCACCCGCAGGGTACCCTCGTATCGGGTGGTTGGGTGGAGGCGAGGGTCGGTGCCGATTGATCACCACAAGCCCAAGTCGAAAAGCCCCTGCAAAATCGATCGGCCGCCGGGAATGGCAAATTTCCGGCGGTTTTAGTTTGTGTGGTATCGGTTAGACGCTCAGCCCTCGTCGCCGAGGCCGCGCCGCGGTGCCAGGTCTTCGTGGTCATGGGGTTCACCGCTGCGCTGCACCGCGACTGCCCTTTGCACATCATCCAGATCGAGCATGCCGGACTGCCAGGTGGCGATGTGGTTGAGGCTGTCGGCGGTGCTGTGATCGCGTCCGAAATTCAGCATCTGCTTGCTGCCCCACACCGCCAGCGGTGACTTCGATGCGATTTTGCGGGCAATGCCGTTGGCATAGTCGAGCAATCCGCCGCGGTCATCCAGCACGCAGTTCACCAGGCCGATGGCGGCCGCGCGGTGTGCGTGCAGCCGTTCGCCGGTGAAGGCCATTTCGCGGGCAATGCCCTCCGGGATCAGTTTCTGCAGCCGCGGGAAGGTTCCGACGTCGGCGGTCATCGCCAGATTGATCTCGTGGACCGAGAAGAACGCATCGGTTGTCGCAAAACGCAGGTCGCAGGCCGTAACCAGATCCACCCCGCCACCGATGCAGCCGCCGTGCACGGCGGCGATCACCGGAAAGCGCGCCTGCTCCAGGCAGGTAAAGCTGTCCTGCAGCCGCCGGACCACCTCCATGATCTCGGACCTGGCGCGGCCCTCGCCGCGTGTCCGCTCCGGCGCCAGGGCGGCAAAGGCCGACAGGTCCATGCCGGCGGTGAAGTGCTTGCCCGTCGAGGAAATGATCAGCGCCCTGACGGTGCCGGCGTCATCGAGCTGGCGCACCGCGCGCGGCAGCTCGCTCCACAACTCCGGCACCAAAGTGTTCAGTGCCTCCGGCCGATTGAACTGCAGATGGCCGATCTTATCCTCGATGCTGAGAGTGAAGGTTTGCCAGGACATCGCGTGCTCCTTGTTGGTGCGCGTTCTCTGATAGCGCTGGAGGGGGTACGTTAACCAATGGTCTAAATTTTGTCATGGTTCGGACAATCTGATGCCGATGTCCGGCGGCACCTTAGCGTCAGTGGCGGAGGGTTTGAGGCTGAGTATGGCGGCCGGAAATCCCCAATAAGTTTTGAGTACTTTCTCTGCCGGTGCAGAGAAGATCAGTGTTGACCCAGCCGGCGATTGCCGGTTGTAGAACGGCCGCGTGGCTCCTGTCGCCGTCCCGAGCCCGCGCGCGCCTGGCCCGTCTGCTTTTGCGGACGGGCCACTTATTTTTGCAGGCGGCACCGGCCCGCACCCCCGCTCAACCATCCCATACGAGGTTACCCTAAGGGTGTTTGGGCGCGGGCCGGTGCCGGTTGCCAATGAGCAAGAGTGCCGGTGCCCAAGGTGCTCTAGATTTCCTTGCCGGGCGCGTCGCGAAGAGTGCGTGCGAACTCGAGGAACCGCTTCATGGCCATCTCCATGAAGTCCATGATACGGCTGAATTCCTCCTCGCTCGGCAGATCGGTTTTCGGGGCGCGGGCCGACTTGCCGGCCTCCAATGCCGCGATGCGTGCCTTCAGGCGGCGATTTTCCTGCGCCAGCCGCTGCAGTTCTTGGTGTACCGCCAGCGCGCCATCGAGGCTGTCGCAGCGCCAGGTCTTTTCCCGCAGGCTGCAGTGAGCGGTGGCGCCGGTTTGCGTATCGAGCCGGATAAAGCCATCGCCGGCGCGTTGCAGCACATAGCGCCCTGCCTGTTCGGCGCCCGCTGACCCGGCAAGCATCACGACAAGACCGGTGGCGATCAGTGCCGTCACGCCGTCGCGTCGGGTGGTCTTGATGGTCGTCAAAGCACACCGCCTTCCTGTGTGTTTCCAGCCGTTCGTGGACGACAGTCTACCATGTCGCCAGGACCGGCGCCAATCACTCGGCCCTAGACGGCCCATCGGAAATTGATGATAATGCATGGTAGATACAAGTTTGCGGCGGAGCGGGCGGCTGCGTCGTGATATTTGGTCTGCCGTTTGCCCCGCGGAGGTGTTTCAGGCCGGGCAACGCACAACAGGCATATATACTCTAGAGGGAGTGACAATATGAAAATACTCAAGACTTTGGCGGCAGCGGCTGTTGCTGTTGCCATGCTGTCCGGCGCCGCTATGGCTGAAATGAAGAAGGTGCGTATCGGCACCGAGGGCGCCTATCCGCCGTTCAATTTCACCGATTCCGATGGCAAGTTGAAAGGCTTCGACGTCGATATCGCTATGGCGCTGTGCGAGAAAATGAAGGCCGAGTGCGAAATCGTCGCCCAGGACTGGGACGGCATCATTCCGGCCCTGCTGGCCAAGAAGTACGACGCCATCATCGCTTCGATGTCGATCACCGAGGAGCGCATGAAGAAGGTCGACTTTACCGACAAGTACTACCAGACCCCGGCCAAATTCGTCATGAAGAAGGGTGCCGGCCACAGCGACACCAGCCCCGCCGGCATGAAGGGCAAGGTGATTGGCGCGCAGTCGTCCACCACCCATTCGAGCTTCCTTGAAGACAACTACAAGGATAGCGAAATCAAGCTCTACGGCACCCAGGATGAAGCGAACGCCGACCTGGTCGCCGGTCGTCTGGATGCAATTCTTGCCGACAGCGTCGTCATGTGGGAATGGGTCACCAAGACCGATGACGGCAAATGCTGCGAGCAGCTCGAAAAAGGCTACATCGACGAGAAATGGTTTGGCAAAGGCGCCGGCATTGCCGTGCGCAAGGGTGAAGAGGAGTTGCGGGATGCCTTGAGCAAGGCGATCATCGACATCGTCGCCGACGGCACCTACAAGAAGATCAACGACCAGTATTTCCCGTTTTCGGTTTACTGAGCCCGGGACGTTGCGCTTTGAGTGGTTTTGCGCCACTCTGTGAGTTGAGCGGCTGGCAGTTCCAATCAGGCTGCCGGCCGTTTTTGCTGAGGAGGGGCAGCATTGGGTAACTTGATGGCGACGCAATGGAATATTTGAAGCTGCTGTCTTTCGGACCCGGCGGCTGGGGCGACGAGCTTCTTCAGGGGCTGTGGATCACCGTCACGCTGGCGCTGGCGACACTGCCGTTCGGCCTGATCGGCGGCTTGTTGCTGGCCATGGGCAAGAACACCGGCGAAAAGTCCCTGGTGCTTGCCGCCAACGTCTTCACCACGATTTTTCGCGGCCTGCCTGAACTGCTTACGCTGTTCATCGTCTACTATGGCGGCCAGATCGCGCTGCAGAAGTTCGTCAACCTGTTCACCGACACCTATGTCGAGGTAAACGGTTTCGTTGCCGGCTTGATCGCGCTTGGCCTGGTCTTTGCCGCATTCGCCAGCGAGGTTTTCCTGAGCGCCTTCCGTGGCATTCCCAAAGGCCAGAATGAAGCCGCTTATGCGCTTGGACTGAGCCGCTATCATGCCTTTCGCCTGGTGGTTCTGCCGCAGCTCATTCGCCTGTCGCTGCCCGGCCTGTCCAACCTCTGGCAGGTGCATCTCAAGGGCACGTCGCTGGTTTCGGTGATCGCCCTTGACGACCTCATCCGCAAGTCGCAGATCGCCGTCGGCAACACCAAGGAGCCGCTGTTCTTCTTTTCCGTGGTCTGCCTCGTCTATGTCTCCATGACCCTGGCCTCGTCACGCGGTTTGGCCATCGTCGAAGACCGCCTCAACCGCGGCCACAAGAGGTAACCGCCATGGCCGTGCAGGATGTAACACCCACCACCACCCGGCCTCCGGCTGCGGCGCGCACCTGGACCAAGGCGCGCATCCTCGGCAACGGCCTGACCGGGCTGTGGATCGTCCTCGGCGCCTTTCTCGTCTGGTCGCTGACGGCGGATTTCGACAGCGAAACCTTCGGCCGTTATGGCCCGCGCATGTTGCAGGGGTTCTGGCTGACGGTTCAGATCGTCGTGCTGTCCGTGGTGATCGGCAGTGTGATCGCCCTGCCGACCGCACTGGCCCGGATGAGCAGCAACCCGCTGCTCAAGATGCCGGCCATCGCCTTTATCGAGTTCTTCCGCGGCACGCCCCTGCTCGCCCAGCTGTTCCTGCTCTACTACGGCGCCGGCCAGATCCGCCCGGAGCTGGAATCGATCGGCCTGTGGTGGTTCTTCCGCGAGGCTTTCAACTGCTGCATGCTCTCGTTCACGCTCAATTCCGGCGCCTACCAGGCCGAGATCCTGCGCGGCGCCATATCATCGGTGCCGACCGGTCAGAGCGAGGCCGCGCACTCCATGGGGCTGAGCCGCACCGTGACCTTCTTCAAGGTGATCCTGCCGCAGGCCCTGATCACCGCCCTCAGACCGCTCGGCAACGAGATCATCTTCATGATCAAGAGCTCCGCCATCGCCAGCATCGTCACCATCCTCGACCTGATGGGCGAGACCAAGCTGGCGTTTTCGCGCAGCTACAATTTCGATGTCTACATCTGGGCGGCGATCATGTACCTGATCATGGTCGAGGCCTTGCGGGTCACCTGGGACTGGCTGGAGCGCCGCCTGACCAAGCATCTGCGGATGCCCAATCAGGACGATTGACCGCCATCGGGCTCCGGCCGCTCCATCCACCGGATGATCTTCATCACCACCGGCAGCCAGGCGATGCCGAGCGCCACGAAGGCCGGCAACTGCACCCAGCCGGGAACGTCGATCAGCAGTCGCGCGCCGATCACCATGGCGACCAGGCAATACAGGCACAGGAAGGTTACCGTGGCGATGACGCCGAAGAATTTGCGTGTGCGGATGCCCATGGCTGCTGCTGATACAGATTGTCTTGAGGATTCACAAGAGGTGCGGCGCTTGGCTCAATTGTCTCACCGCCGGCAGCCGGTTATGCCCCGGTCATGAACACCTCAACGACACGCCAGCAATCGGCCGAGCCCTGGGTCCGCGGCTGGCTCTATTTCGTCGCCGCCCTGGTCTTTGCCATGGTCATCGTCGGCGGCGCCACCCGGCTGACCGATTCAGGCCTGTCGATCACCGAATGGCTGCCGATCCTCGGCGCCATCCCGCCCCTCAGCGAAGCCGACTGGGCGGTGGCGTTCGAAAAGTACAAGCAGATCCCCGAGTACAAGGTGATCAACCGCGGCATGTCGCTGGCCGAGTTCAAGTTCATCTACTGGTGGGAATGGGGCCATCGCTTTCTCGGCCGTTTCATCGGTCTCGCTTTTGCCCTGCCGCTGGCGTTCTTCTGGCTCACCGGCCGTATCGCCCGCGATCACCTGCCCGGTCTGATCGGCCTGCTGGTGCTCGGCGGCCTGCAGGGCGCGCTCGGCTGGTACATGGTGATGAGCGGCCTGGTCGAACGCACCGACGTCTCGCAGTACCGCCTGGCCGCCCATCTGACCCTGGCCGCGGTGATCTTTGCCGCCATCATCTGGGTGGCGCTCGGCTATGGTCGCGACCGCCTGCGTCATCCACCGGCGATGATCCATTTCATCATCGTGCTGCTGTTTGTGCAGACCGCCGCCGGCGGCTTTGTCGCCGGTCTCGATGCCGGCATGGCCTACAACACCTGGCCGCTGATGGATGGAGCCATCGTTCCCGACGGCCTGGCGGCCACGCAGCCGGCCTGGCTCAACCTGTTCGAAAACGCCCTCACGGTGCAGTTCCAGCACCGCCTGCTGGCCTACCTGATCGCCCTGATCGTCGTCGCCTACACGTTTGCCTGCCTGCCCGCATTCGATGGCGACGAGCGCACCTCGGTGGTGCTGATGCTCGCTGTGACCGCCATACAGTTCGGCCTCGGCATCTGGACGCTACTGGCCCAGGTTCCGATCTCGCTTGCATTGCTGCATCAAGGCGGGGCCCTGGTGCTGCTCGCCGCCGCGCTCTATCATCTTCACTGCCTGTCGCTGCGCCGGGCGTGACCGGGCGGGAACAGCTGTCCGATGAGGGCGGCATCGGGGGCCACGAACAGCTCAAGCGCCGGGGTCGGCGCACAGCTGAATTCGGGCTGGGTCACCGGCAGCGGCGGTTCGCCTTTGGTCAGCGCCTGCAATTCGGCAAGGTCGCGCCGGGCAAACTTGGTGTCGCACTGGGCCGCGCATGTCCTGTGCGCCTTTCGCACGCCGGCACTGTCGCAGGTGCCCGCAGATCCTTCAAAGGCGGTCCAGAATGCGGCCGCCCGCAGCCGCCATTGCGCATCGCTCCGGCCACGCTTGTCCACCGCGCTCGCCGCCTCGCGACGTAGCAGTACATCCAGTTCACCGGCCATCAGCCGAGCCCGACATGACACGATGCACTGTTGCCGATGGCTGCCGAAACGTTCAGCCCCGCGTGCCTTGCGGCACAATGCACGCACCTGAATGACCCGCTTGCGGCAGTAGAACTGCCAGCTTTCATCCATCAGCTCGCACACCGTGCTGTGGTCCAGATTGCAGGCCGGTTGCGCCGCCGCAGGCTGTTGCGCCGCCGCAGGCGGTGGCAGCGCCGCCAAGACAAGAGCTGCCCAATACCAAATGCGGGCAGCCCTCAGGTTTGCAGATCGCATGATCGCGATCAGGCTTTCATCGCCTGTGCCAGGTCGGCGATGATGTCGTCTGCATCCTCGATGCCGATCGACAGGCGCACCACATCCGGCGTTGCGCCGGCCTGTTCGAGCTGTTTCGGCGAGAGCTGCGAATGGGTCGTCGAGGCAGGGTGGATGATCAGCGACCGGGTGTCGCCGACATTTGCCAGATGGCTGATCAGCTCGACGTTCGACACCACCTTCACGCCCATGTCGTAACCGCCCTTCAGGCCGAAGGTGAACACCGCGCCGGCCCCCTTGGGACAGTACTTTTTGTGCAGGGCATGATGGGCATTGTCCTTCAACCCGGCATAATTGACCCAGGCCACTTCATCGTGCGCCGCCAGCCATTCGGCGACCTTCAGCGCGTTGTCGCAATGCCGCTGCATGCGCAGGCTGAGGGTCTCCATGCCGGTCAGGATGTTGAAGGCATTGGTCGGCGAAATCGCCGGGCCGAGGTCGCGCAAGCCCAGCACCCGGGCGGCGATGGCAAAGGCGATGTTACCGAAGGTCTCGTACAGGATCATGCCGTTGTAGGACGCGTTGGGCTCCGACAGCAGCGGATACTTGTCGCCGACCGACCAGTCGAAATTACCGCCGTCGACGATCACCCCGCCCATCGAATTGCCGTGCCCGCCCATGAACTTGGTCAGCGAGTGCACAACGATGTTGGCGCCATGATCGAGCGGCTTGCACAGGTATGGCGTGGCCAGCGTGTTGTCGACGATCAAGGGAACGTCAGCCTTGCGGGCGATCTTCGCAATGGCCTGCATGTCGGTGATCCGGCCGCCCGGATTGGCGATCGATTCTATGAAGATCGCCTTGGTCTTGTCGCTGAGCGCGGCCTCAAAGCTGGCCGGATCCTCGGCATCGGCCCACACCACGTTCCAGCCGAACGACTTGAACGAGTGGTTGAACTGGTTGATCGAGCCACCGTAGAGCTGGCGCGCGGCGATGAACTCGTCGCCCGGCTGCAGCAGCAACTGAAAGACCAGCAGCTGGGCGGCATGTCCGGAGCCCACCGCAAGAGCGGCAGTGCCCTCTTCCAGCGCGGCAACCTTGGCCTCGAGCACCGCCTGGGTCGGGTTCATGATCCTGGTGTAGATATTGCCGAATGCGCGCAGCGCGAACAGGTCTGCGGCATGCTGGGTGTCGTCGAACACGAAAGATGTCGTCTGGTAGATCGGTGTCGCCCGCGCGCCGGTCGCCGGGTCCGGCTGGGCCCCTGCATGGATGGCCAGCGTGTCGAAGCCAAATTCACGTTCGCTCATGGAACAAAACCTCTTGCGGGCGAGCGAGATTGCTCAGCCCTGGCAAGTATTTTTAGTCGAGACCAGGCGGCCAGGCAACTGTCGCTGCAGGGGTTTTCGGTGTTCAGGGCCGGGCGCGCTTCAGGCGGCGTGGGATTCCGAGGCAGCCGGTTCGGTCAGGATCGAATAGAGCCCGCCGGCATCGTCGGTGCCGCGCAGCTTTTCGACCAGGGTCTGGTCGCGCAGCATCCGCGAGATCCGCGCCAGCGCCTTCAGATGGTCCGCCCCGGCGTTCTCCGGCGCCATCAGCAGGAAGATCAGATCGACCGGTTCATCGTCGGTGGATTCAAAATCGACCGGCTTGTTCAGCCGGGCGAAAACGCCGTGCACCTTGTCGATCGCAGCGAACTTGCCGTGCGGGATGGCAATGCCGTGGCCAAGGCCGGTCGAGCCGAGCCGTTCGCGCTGCATCAGGGTTTCGAAAATCAGTTTGGAATCGATATTCACTGTGCCGGAAGCGAAGTTCGCCAGTTCCTGCAACACCTTCTTCTTGCTGGTCGCCTTGAGGGACGGGATGACGGCATTGCTGTGAATGATTTCCGAAAGCTGCATGACTGCATCAATCCTTCCTGACTCGACCCGGTTGCCGAGGATGGCAGTGTAACGTGAGTCGCGCCAATCAATTTAACTTGCTGCTGCTGGGTCCAGTCCTGGATCGATCCAGCCGATGTTTCCGTCATTGCGCTTGTAAACGATGTTCACGCCGCCATGCTTGGCATTGCGGAAGACCACAAACTGCTGTGACGAGAGCTCCAGTTGCATCACGGCATCGCCGATCGGCAACTCCGCGATGTTGTAGGAGGTTTCTGCAACGATTGCCGGGCTCAGTTCCGCCGGCGCGGTTTCATCGTCGTCCGATTCCGATACCGATTCCAGGATATACCCGGCCGCCGGTACCGTGCGCGCCGGTTCGGCATTGCTGAGATGATGGTCCTTCAGCCGCCGCTTGTAGCGCCGCAGCCGTTTTTCCAGGTGTTCCGCGGCGATATCGAAGCTGGAATAGGCATCGCCGCCGTGGCCGCTCGATTGCAGCGTCAAACCGGTCGACAGATGCAGGGTGCAATCGGTACTGAATTCCGAGCGCTGCTTTTCCAGGGTTACGTGAGCACGCACGGCACCATCGAAATACTTGGCGACGTCACGCTCCAGGCGGTCGGAAATATGGCCGCGCAGCGCATCGCCGATATCGATGTTTTTTCCCGTCGTCAATACTTGCATAACACTATACCGAACATAGGCTCGCACAGGTATTTGGGCAAGCCGTTAAAGGTTTCCAGTTCAAAAATTTCATCCGGACGCTGGTGGTTTGACCCATCGGCAATTCCGCCCCGTTTCTGGTGCCGGAATTCACTTGCCCGCTCAATGCGCGGCGGACCGTAATCGGACCGATCTGCCAAGTCAAGCGCCATCCGGCCGCTTTCTTGCCTGCTGCCGGCACTGGCTATGAGGCGATGGCGCGCTTCTCCCGGCGTCGCTGCACCGAAGAGGCAATGCCCATGGATTCGCGGTATTTCGCCACTGTGCGCCGGGCCAGTTCGATGCCGTCGCGGCGTAGATGCTCGACAATGGTATCGTCCGACAGCACAGTGTCGGCGGCTTCGTCGTCGATCATCGTCTTGATGCGGTGGCGTACCGCTTCGGCCGAATGCGACACCTCGCCGTCGGTCGAGGCGATCGCCGTGGTAAAAAAGTACTTCAGCTCGAAAATGCCGCGCGGCGTCGCCATGTACTTGTTCGAAGTGACGCGGCTGACGGTTGATTCGTGCATGTCGATGGCATCGGCGACGGTTTTCAGGTTGAGCGGTTTGAGCGCCGACACGCCGTGCACCAGGAAGGCATCCTGCTGGCGCACGATCTCGCGCGATACCGCCAGGATGGTCCGTGCCCGCTGGTCCAGGCTCTTGGCCAGCCAGGTTGCATTCGACAGGCAGTTGTCGAGATAGACCTTGTCTTGCGTGCTTTTGGTGCCGGAGGCAACGGTTGCGAAATACTGGTTGTTGACCAGCACCCGCGGCAGGGTTTCGCTGTTGAGTTCGACGATCCAGTTGCCGTCCTGGGCCTGGCGCACGGTGACGTCCGGGATGACCGGATGCACCACGACATCGCCGAATACGTTGCCCGGCTTCGGGTTCAGATCGCGAACCTCTTCCAGCATTGCCGCGATGTCTTCCATGTCGACGCCGCAGAGTTTGCCGAGTTTCTTGAATTCGCGCTTTGCCAGCAGTTCCAGGTTCTCGATCAGCGCCTGCATCGCCGGGTCGTAGCGGTCCTTCTCGATCAGCTGCAGCGCCAGGCATTCCTTCAGGTTGCGGGCGAACACGCCGGGCGGGTCGAATGTCTGCAGGACGCTCAGCACCCGCTCGGTATCGCCGAGCGCTGCCCCGAGTTGTTCGCAGACCTGTTCCAGGTCGGCTGCCAGATATCCGGCCTCATTGATGCTGCCCAGCAAATGCCGGGCGATCAGCCGGTCGGCGGCATTGTCGAATGCAAGGTTCAGCTGTTCGCCGAGATGGTCGCCAAGCGTCATTTCCTTCTTCAGCGTCGCTTCGAAATCGAAGCCGCCGCGGTCGCCGGAAAAATTCGCAGTGTTCGATGAGCGCAGGCCCGACCACCCGGAATCGGCCGTGACCCCCGGCGGCCGGTTGTCGGCATCGGCGCGCGCTTCATCGGCGTAGACATTGGTCAGGTCGGTCCCCAGGCTGTCGAGGCGCTCGATGGCCTTGCCGGCATCGCCGAGGGCGCTGGCCAGATCCTGGACGGAAGTATCGGGGGTGTTATCGCTGTCGCTGCTGGTGTTCTCGCTGCGACCGTCGTCATGCTCGAGCAGCGGATTGCGTTCGAGCTCCTGCTCGACGAAGGCCTGGACCTCGATATTCGACATCTGCAACAGCTTGATCGCCTGCTGCAGTTGCGGCGTCATGACGAGCGACTGCCCCTGACGCAACTCCAATCTCTGGCTCAATGCCACAACGCATCACCTCGACACCAACGGCTCTGTTCGCGGCCGGTTGCCGGTACTATGGCATCAAAGACTGAATTTTTCGCCAAGATAAAGCCGCCTGACGTCCGGGTTGGCGACGATTTCGTCGGGGCGGCCCTCCATCAGGACCCGGCCCTCATGGATAATGAGCGCCCGATCGATGAGTCCGAGGGTCTCTCTGACGTTGTGATCCGTAACAAGCACCCCGATTCCCCGATCGGTGAGCTTTCGCACCAGTTGGCGGATATCATCGATTGCAATGGGGTCAATTCCCGCGAAAGGCTCGTCAAGCAGGACGAATGCGGGATCGATAGCCAGGGCTCGGGCGATCTCCGTGCGGCGACGTTCTCCGCCAGAAAGCGCCACAGCTGGCGAATGCCGAATGTGTTCGATTTGAAACTCATGTAACAACTCACGCAACTTACTGTCGCGCTTGGCCCGGCTTGAGACGTTCAATTCGAGCACCGCGCGAATATTTTCCTCAACCGTGAGCCCCCGGAAAATCGAGGCTTCTTGGGGCAGGTAACCGATACCCAACCGGGCGCGCCGGTACATCGGCAACGATGTTATGTCCTGCCCGTCGAGCATGATCGATCCCTGATCCGGCGCGATGAGCCCCGTGATCATGTAGAACACGGTGGTTTTCCCCGCACCATTGGGACCGAGCAAGCCCACGGCTTCCCCACGGCGAACCGACAATGACACATCCTGAACCACCGGCCGGCGCTTGTAGCTCTTGCACAGGGCAACAGCTTCGATACCGCCGGACGGTGCGCCAGTGGGAGCCTTGGCTCCGTTGACAGGCTGCCTGGCAGGTTTCTTTCCGCCCTTCCGGCGGGCCGATGTGCCCTTGGCGCTGTTTCTGGCGGTGGTTGTGTCCATACCCGTCCGCTTACCCTTCAATTACCGTTCAATATGATTAATTTAACATGAAGCCGGTCATGACAATTTTCGCCATCCCGCCCGGTAGGCCCTATTGGCCCGGTACGAAGCTGCCTTTTACCCGGCCACCGGTCATGGTGCTCTTGTTGGTGTCGAGGTCGACGAACAGCTTCTTGCCCTTCACGATGGTCTTGCCCTGGCGCACGACCACGTTGCCGCCGACGGTCAGTTCGTTGGTGACCACGTTCATCTTGGCCCATTGCCCGGTGATCCTCTGGCTTTTGGTGATGATGATCACGTTGCCGTTGGCATCGAGGTCCGTCACCTCGGTCTTCTTGCTGTCGTCGGTGCGCGGTTTTTCCTTGTAGTGGACGACCAGCTTGTCGGCCTTCAACCGCACGTTGCCACGTTTGGCATCGACGTTTCCGGTGAACACCGCCCGCTGCTGGTCTTCGAGCACCTGCAGGCTGTCGGCCTCGATATCGACATCCTTGGCCGACTTGCTTTCGTTCGACAGTGTCTGGCTGTCGACGGTCTGGGCCATGGCGGGGGTGCTGGCCACGCCCAGCGCCAGGCAACAGGCAGCGATGGTGTTGCGGATCGCAAAGCCGTGTCTGTTTTGATTAGTCATTGCCGTCCTTGTTCTCCTTTTTCGCCGCCGCGCGCAGGCGGGTCTTGACCCGCGACAGGAACTGAATGTTCTTGCCCTGATCGGTGATCCGCACGCCGTGGGCGACGATGTCACCGGAATCGAACTTCACCTCCACACGTTCATGGCTCGACAGTTCCTTGTCGCTCAGCAGCACGCGCGCGTTCGGCATGGTCGCGACAAACCGTCCGACCGATATTATATTCACGTCGCCGACAAGATCGAGGGCTTTGCTGTCGGAGTTGTAGACGCCTTTGCGGGCATCGACCGTAAAGCGCCGGCCGGTCGACTTGCGCAGTTCGCCGCTGACGGTTTCCAGATGAATGATGTTCGGTTTGTCCGGGTCCTGAACCGCGGTCTGGGCGTTCACCGTATAGGGCTGGTTTTCCCGGTCGAAACCGCTGATCGACGAGATCCCGACGACGACTTTCTCCTGGGTGACGTCAACCTTGGCCGGGGCCGGCGGCGCGGCCGTCAGGCTGTGGAAGGTGCCGGCCTGGATCAGGAACACCACAAAGAACCCGACCGCCAGCGCGACCATCAGCCAACTGAGCACGACAGGATCGCGCCAGCCACCCCTGCGGGTGCCTGTGCCGGGCTCTCGCTGTGCGGTTGAAAAACGGCTCGATGCGTTCATGTGGCCTCGATTGCTGACAGCTGCCGGGCCCGGCATCGCGTACCGGTCAACGGATCGTCAATGCGCGAAGATGTCGTCTTCGCCCCAGCCCATGAGGTCAAGATGGGTTCGGGTGGCCAAAAAGTCAAAACAATTGCGCGCCAGTTCCTGGCGGCCCTCGCGACGCAGCATCTGGTCGAATCGGGCTTTCAGTTCATGCAGATAGATCACATCGAGCGCCGCATACTGCTTTTGCGCGTCCGACAGCACCGGCGTGCCCCAGTCCGAACTCTGCTGCTGCTTGGACATCTCGATGCCGAGCATCTCGCGCACCAGATCCTTCAGACCGTGTCGGTCGGTATAGGTGCGCACCAGCTTTGAAGCGATCTTGGTGCAGTACACCGGAGCCACGTCGACATCGAGGTAGTGCTTGAGCACCGCCACGTCGAACCGGGCGAAATGGAAGATCTTCTCCACCTCACCATCGGCCATGAGCGCCTTCAGGTTCGGTGCGTGATAGGTCTCGCGGTCAACATGCACCAGATGGGCATTGCCGTCGCCCGACGACAGTTGCACCAGACACAGCTTGTCGCGCTGTGGCTTCAGGCCGAGTGTTTCGGTATCCACGGCAACCGACCGGCCGAAATCGAGGCCGTCCGGCAAATCACCCTTGTGCAACTTGATCGCCATGCGCGGATCTTTCACAGTTTCGCTGATTTTCGACCCTTACGCCCAGGCCGATCCCCGCTGAGGAGGTTAGGTAAGAGTTGGTGCCCAGGAGAAGACTCGAACTTCCACTTCCTTACGGAAACTAGCACCTGAAGCTAGCGCGTCTACCAATTCCGCCACCTGGGCCAACTTTGCCGCCTCATGCGTGCAGATGCACACCGGCGATCACGTCGTGGCCGCCCGCGTGGGATCGCGTGCAGCCGCGCGAACTCATAAAGCCGTGGCAGCGGCAATGTCAACAATCATTCTCCGGGCATGTCCCGGAAATTCGTCTTGCGCCTTTTCAAACCGCGCCCCCGGCGCTAAACAGAATGAGCAACGCAGCAACATTCGGGTGCACAGGAGTAAACGGCGGTGGCTCAACCACAACAGACACTGGTGACGGTAATCGGCGGTTCCGGCTTTGTCGGCCGGCATCTGGTACGGGCATTGGCCAGGCGCGGCTATCGGGTCAGGCCGGCGGTCCGCCGCCCCGATCTGGCCGGCCACCTGCAGCCGCTGGGGGCGGTTGGCCAGATCATGCCGATACAGGCCAACGTGCGCTACCCGCAATCTCTGGCTGCCGCCTGCGAAGGGGCCGATGTGGTGATCAATCTGGTTGGCGTGCTCTTTAACTCCAGTGCCCAGACCTTCGATGCCCTGCATGCCTTCGGCGCCGAGGCCTGTGCCCGGGCGGCCCGCGAAGCCGGTGCCGGCACCTTTATCCAGATGTCGGCGATCGGCGCCGATGCGGAGTCAACCGCTGAATATGCCCGCACCAAAGCCGAGGGCGAGGCGCGCGCCCGGGCCCAGTTCGCCGATGCCATCTTCATCCGGCCGTCGGTTGTCTTCGGCCCCGAGGACGATCTGTTCAATCGGTTCGCCGCGTTGGCCCGCATCGCGCCTGCCCTGCCGCTGATCGGCGGTGGCGTCACCAGGTTGCAGCCGGTATTTGTCGGCGACGTCGCCGACGCCATGGCCCGGTTGGTCGATACACGGCCCGAGCACGCCGGCAAGACCTTTGAGCTCGGCGGGCCTGAAGAAATGACGCTTGAGGAGATCATCGCCTTCACCGTCAAGACCATTGCCCGCAAGCGCCTGCTGGTGCCGGTGCCATTTGGCATCGCCAGGATGATGGGCGCGGTGCTTGGGCTCTTGCCCAAGCCGCTGCTGACCATGGATCAGGTCGAGTTGCTGAAAACCGACAATCTGGTGAGCGCCGCGGCCGTCGCCGAAGGCCGCACCTTGGAGGGCCTCGGCATCACCCCGGAGGGCGTCGAAGCGATTGTCCCGTCCTATCTGTACCGCTACCGCCGGGCCGGCCAGTTCACCCAGGCCAACGGAATCTGAAAGCGTTC
>JAHEJE010000173.1 GCA_024639035.1 Alphaproteobacteria bacterium | reverse complement strand
AATGAGAGGTCGCCAGATGGCCGCAATTATCGATATCAACGCCCGCGAGATCCTCGACAGCCGCGGCAACCCGACGGTGGAGGTGGATGTCACGCTCGATGACGGGTCGTTCGGGCGCGCTGCGGTGCCGTCGGGTGCATCGACCGGGGCGCACGAGGCGGTCGAACTGCGCGACGGCGACAAGAAACGTTACCTGGGCAAGGGCGTGCTTGGCGCGGTCAACGCCGTCAACGACGAGATTTACGACGCCATCACCGAGATGGCGGCGGAGAACCAGATCGCCATCGACCGCAAGATGATCGCGCTCGACGGGACCGACAACAAATCGCGCCTCGGTGCGAATGCCATTCTCGGTGTCTCGCTGGCAGTGGCAAAGGCGGCGGCTGCCTCGGCCAACCTGCCGCTCTATCGTTACATCGGCGGGCCGGCGGCACGCATCCTGCCGGTGCCGATGATGAACATCATCAACGGCGGCGAACATGCCGACAATCCCATCGATATCCAGGAATTCATGATCATGCCGGTTTCGGCGACCAATTTCAGCGATGCGGTACGCATGGGCGCCGAGATCTTCCACACCCTCAAAAAGGGCCTGAGCGATGCCGGGCACAACACCAATGTCGGCGACGAAGGCGGGTTTGCCCCCAATCTGGCGTCGACGGACGATGCCCTCGGGTTCATCATGAAATCGATAGAGACGGCCGGATACAAACCAAGCGACGACGTCTGCCTGGCGCTCGATTGCGCATCGACGGAATATTTCAACAAAGGCCAGTACGAGATGAAGGGCGAGGGCAAATCGCTGACCAGCGAGGAGAATGCAAACTATCTGGCCGATCTTGTTTCGCGGTTTCCGATCATCTCGATCGAGGACGGCATGGCCGAGGACGACTGGCAGGGCTGGCAGGCGCTGACCGACCTACTCGGCGGGCAATGCCAATTGGTCGGCGACGACCTGTTCGTCACCAATACCGAACGCCTGCAGCGCGGCATCATCGAAGGGGCTGGCAATTCGATCCTCGTCAAGGTCAACCAGATCGGCACGCTGACCGAAACCCTTGAGGCCGTCGACATGGCGCACCGGGCCTCGTTCACCGCGGTCATGTCGCACCGTTCCGGGGAAACCGAGGATGCAACGATTGCCGATCTGGCGGTGGGAACCAACTGCGGACAGATCAAGACCGGCTCGCTTGCCCGCTCGGACCGGCTGGCCAAGTACAATCAGCTGATCCGCATCGAGGAAGAACTGGGCGATCAGGGCGAGTACGCCGGCCCGTCGATGATGCAGTAACTTCCCCTAGCGTAATGTTTTGCGTATGATGCAGCCTCCCGTTCCGGCACTGGAGGCACGTCGTGGCAGAATTCTCACCCGCGCAATGGACAACAATAAACAACAATCTGGATGCTGATCCGGATGGATATGGCTTGCCACGTCGGCGGACCCGGTCCGTGGTGCTGGCCTCATGGAATATCCGTAAGTTCGGTGGGCTCACGGATAGCAAGAACCAGCCTTCACGCAGCGATGGCGCGTGGCGTCTGATCGAGAGGTTTTGCCGGACCTGCGATCTCGTCGCCATTCAGGAGGTCATGGACAGCCTGGAAAGCCTGCGTCATCTGCGCGACCGGCTCGGCAGCGACTACCGGGTGGTGGTGTCCGATATCGCCGGTGGCGTGCCGGGGCGCTCGGGAGGGCGCGAACGACTGGCCTTTGTCTATAATATCAGGCGGATTGAGCACACCGAGCTAGCATCCGACATCACCTTCGAGCGCTCGGCGATTTTTGCAGAACTTTACGACCATCGCGAACAGTTCTTTACCGCATTCGGCACCCGCACGGCGGACCTCGATGAGTGGAACATGAAGAACGCCGCGCGCAAGGCGCAAGGCAAGCGCAAGCTGGCCAAGCCGCCCTTCGTGCTGCCGCGCTTCGTGCAGTTCATCCGTTCTCCCCACACCGCATCGTTCTCGATCACGCCGAGGGCAGGGGCCGACCCTTGTGAATTCTCAGCCGTCAACGCCCACCTGCTGTACGGCCACCGCTCGAAGCAGAAGCACGAGCGCGAGCTTGAGTTCAAGGCGCTGCTGGCCTGGCTGCTCGACCGGGCGCGCGAGAAGGATCGCAATTATGCCCCCAACCTGATGCTGTTCGGCGATCTGAACCTCGATTTCAAAAAAACCGACATCCGGCGCAAGGCCATTGAACAGTTCATTGTCGACATCAACTCCAAGCAGCTCAAAGGGGTGCCGGCGAAGACCAACTTCCCGTTCCTCGACCAGCATCCGGGGCAGGCCGATGTGTTTCGTACCAATGCCCGGCGCGACCAGACCTACGACCAGATCGGCCTGTTCGCCACCGACCGACGCCTGCCGCCGCCGGCGCTCAATCCACTGGCCGGGACGCTGGGCGCCAATGATTATGACTACGGCATGTTCGACTTCGTGCGCCTGTTCTTCGACAGTCATCCGGCCATTGCCGCCCTGCCGGCCAGGGACCGTTACGATGCCTTTGAATATGACGTGTCCGATCATATGCCGATATGGATTCGGTTGCCGATACCGCATCCCGGTCAGACCGAGCATGTCTGGAGCTGATGGGTCGAAATTGCACGCAGGGTCAAGACATCGTTAAGCAATTGCGGCGTAGGCTCGGCATTGATCCAGAAATTGCCGGGAGACCGCCGAGATGCAACGCTACATGTTCGATGCAACCGTGATGGTGGTCTGTTTTGCGCTGCTCGGGTTCTTCGGCTGGCACGCCAGCTATGGCCCGCGCGGGTTTGACAATCAGAACCGTTTGATCGCCCGGGTGGTCGAACTGGAGAACGACCACAGCGGCATCAAGGCGCGGCGCGAAGCGCTCGATGGCCGGGTGGCGCTGTTGCGGCCGGAGACGATCGACCCGGATATGCTGGACGAGGCAGCCCGCCGGACGCTGGGCTTTGCCGACGCCAACGACCTGATCGTGCGTTGACACAGGCTTATTTCCGAGCGAATTCATCTGTGTAAACCGATTTTCAGTTAATTTCATGATTGTTCATGGGTATCATGGCGTTAGGGTGCTATAAGTTTGCCTGAACCACGATCTGTGCGGTGAGGCGCGGATCGGGCCCAACAGGGAGAACGCCATGGCGAAGCGCCCCGCTAAGAAAGCGGTGAAGTCGGCGGCTGAGAAATCGACAGTTGCCGAATTTTCCAAGGAACAGGAAATCCAGGCCTACCGGGCAATGCTGCTGATCAGGCGGTTCGAGGAAAAAGCCGGGCAGCTCTACGGCATGGGTTACATCGGCGGGTTTTGCCATCTCTACATCGGCCAGGAAGCCGT
Organism: Alphaproteobacteria bacterium; assembly: GCA_024639035.1. Classification (GTDB taxonomy): domain Bacteria; phylum Pseudomonadota; class Alphaproteobacteria; order Rhizobiales; family Aestuariivirgaceae; genus JAHEJE01. The sequence goes on along the minus strand of JAHEJE010000173.1, from coordinate 3,377 downwards.
CGTGACCGGCATTTCGATGGCCAACCAGGATGGCGACCAGATGGTCACGTCCTACCGCGACCACGGCCACATGCTGGCCTGCGATATGGACCCCAAGGGGGTGATGGCCGAACTGACCGGCCGGCGCGGCGGCTATTCCAAGGGCAAGGGCGGCTCGATGCACATGTTCAGCCGCGAAAAGAATTTCTATGGCGGCCACGGCATCGTCGGCGCCCAGGTGCCGATCGGAGCCGGTCTGGCGTTCGCCAACCAATACCTCGACAACAACGCCGTTTCGGTGACGTTCTTCGGCGAGGGTGCGGCCAACCAGGGCCAGGTCTACGAGAGCTTCAACATGGCGGCGCTGTGGAAGCTGCCGGTGATCTTCGTCATCGAGAACAACGGTTATGCCATGGGCACCGCAGTCAAGCGCTCCGCGGCCATGGCAGAAGAACTGTTCAACCGTGGCTCGGTCTACGGCATTCCGGGCCGTCAGGTCGACGGCATGGACGTGCGCGCCGTACACAAGGCGGCCGAGGAAGCCTTCGCCTACTGCCGCGCCGGCAACGGTCCGATCATCCTGGAGATGAAGACCTACCGCTATCGCGGCCACTCGATGTCCGATCCGGCCAAATACCGCACCAAGGAAGAAGTGCAGAAGATGCGCGAGGAGCATGACCCGATCGAACAGGTCAAGCGCCGCCTGCTGGACAACAGCATGATCAGCGAAGACGAACTGAAGAAGATCGACAGCGAGGTCCGCGCCATCGTCACCGATGCCGCCGAGTTTGCCCAGGGCGATCCGGAACCGGATGCCGCCGAATTGTGGACCGACATCTATGTGGACGCCTGAGGGAAGGGACTGACAATGCCGACACAAATTCTCATGCCCGCCCTGTCGCCGACCATGGAAGAAGGCAAGCTCGCCAAATGGCTGGTCAAGGAAGGCGATGAAATCCGCTCCGGCGATGTCATTGCCGAGATCGAGACCGACAAGGCGACGATGGAGGTGGAAGCTGTCGACGAGGGCACGCTGGCCAAGATTTTCGTCGCCGAGGGCAGTGAAAACGTTGCCGTCAACACCCCCATCGCGGTGATCGCCGGTGAAGGCGAGGATGTCGGTGAAGCCGCCGCCCAGGCGCCGCAGCAGGCGGCAACCGGTGATGGCGAGGCGAAATCGGCCGCGCCCGAAGCGCCACGCGAAACCTCCGAACCGGTTATCCAGGGCGGCGAGATCATCCAGCCCGACATGGCCGCCGACCCGGAAATTCCGGAAGGCACCGAACTGGTTGGAACCACTGTGCGCGAGGCCCTGCGCGATGCCATGGCAGAAGAGATGCGCGCCGACGAAAGCGTATTCCTGATGGGCGAGGAGGTTGCCGAATACCAGGGCGCCTACAAAATCAGCCAGGGCATGCTCGACGAGTTCGGCGCCAGGCGGGTGGTCGATACTCCGATCACCGAGCACGGCTTCACCGGCATCGCCGTCGGCGCCGCGTTTGGCGGCCTGAAGCCGATTGTCGAATTCATGACTTTCAACTTCGCCATGCAGGCCATTGACCAGATCCTCAACTCCGCCGGCAAGACGCTGTACATGTCCGGCGGCCAGATGGGCTGCCCCATCGTGTTCCGCGGCGCCAATGGTGCCGCTGCCCGGGTCGGCGCCCAGCACAGCCAGGACTATGCCACCTGGTATGCCCAGGTGCCCGGCCTCAAGGTCGTGCAGCCTTATGCTGCAGCCGATGCAAAGGGCCTGCTCAAGGCCGCCATCCGCGATCCGAACCCGGTGATCTTCCTGGAAAACGAAATCCTCTACGGCAAGACCTTCGATGTCCCCAAGCTCGACGACTGGGTGGTGCCGATCGGCAAGGCCAAGGTCGCCCGGCCGGGCAAAGACGTCACCATCGTCTCCTTCGGCATCGGCATGACCTATGCCCTGGGCGCTGCCGAGGTGCTGGCCGGGGAGGGGATCGACGCCGAGGTCATCGATCTGCGTACTCTCAGGCCGATGGATATCGCAACCGTCATCGAGAGCGTGAAGAAGACCAACCGCTGCGTCACTGTCGAGGAAGGCTGGCCGGTGTGCTCGATCGGGTCGGAAATCTCCGCCCAGCTCATGACCCACGCGTTCGACTACCTCGATGCGCCGGTCATGCGCGTCACCGGCAAGGACGTGCCGATGCCCTATGCCGCCAATCTTGAAAAACTGGCGCTGCCCAACGTCGATGAAGTCATCCAGGCGGCCAAAGCCGCGCTGTACGTATAAGGGGAGGGATCAGCCATGCCGACACCCATCCTGATGCCCGCCCTGTCGCCGACCATGGAAAAGGGCAAGCTCGCCAAATGGCTGAAGGCCGAAGGCGACACGGTCAAGTCCGGCGATATTCTGGCCGAGATCGAGACCGACAAGGCGACCATGGAGGTCGAAGCCGTCGAAGAAGGCACCATGGGCAAGATCCTGGTCGCCGACGGCACCGACGATGTCCCCGTCAACCAGACCATCGCCGTGCTGCTCGATGAAGGTGAAGACGCCAGTGCGCTGGAGGGTTTCACTGCCAGCGCTCCAGCCCCCGCAGCAGCGCCTGCGGCGCCCCCACCCCCGACCCCTCCCCACAAGGGGGAGGGGAGCGCACCGGCCGTGCCACAAGCACCTTCCTCCCCTCTTGCGGGGGAGGACCGAGGAGGGGGAGCAGCGCCAGCACCAGCCAACGGCGCCCGCGTTTTCGCATCCCCGCTCGCCCGCCGCATTGCCAAGCAGGAAGGCATCGACATTTCCCTGGTCAAGGGCAGTGGACCGCATGGCCGCATCATCAAGCGCGATGTCGAACAGGCCGCCAAGGACGGCAGCGCCAGGGCAGGAGCGCCGACTGCGGCCCAGCCCGCCGCCCTGCCGCCCGGCATGGCCGACGATGCCATCGTCAAGATGTACGAGCCCGGCACCTTCGACGTCGTGCCGCATGACGGCATGCGCAAGATCATCGCCCAGCGCCTCACCCAGTCCAAGCAGACCGTGCCGCATTTCTATCTGTCGATGGATTGCGATCTGGAAAGCCTGCTGGCGGTGCGCGTGAAGCTCAACGATGCTGCGCCCAAGGACGAAGACGGCAAGCCGGCCTACAAGGTCTCGGTCAACGATTTCGTCATCAAGGCAATGGCCATGGCGCTGCAAAAGGTGCCCGACGCCAACGCCTCCTGGACCGACGGCGGCATGCTGCTGCACAAGCATTCCGATGTCGGCGTCGCCGTCGCCATTCCCGGCGGCCTGCTGACCCCCGTAATCCGCAAGGCCGAGACCAAGGGCCTGGCGCAAATCTCCACCGAGATGAAGGATTATGCCAAGCGCGCCCGCGCCCGCAAGCTGATGCCCGAGGAGTACCAGGGCGGCTCCACCGCGGTGT
>JAHEJE010000172.1 GCA_024639035.1 Alphaproteobacteria bacterium | reverse complement strand
CCCGGCGCGGCCGCGGCGCAGCATCAGGTTGAGGGCGGGCACGCCGCACAGCTTGTTGACCAGGCTGACCGCGGCATCGGTATTGGCCGCGGGACCGCAGACGAGATGCGGCTTGTGGTCAAAGGCGTGCTGCACGCCCATCACCGCGTATGGGTCAGACGCGCACAGCACATACATCTTGATGTTGTCGTGCAGCACCTTCATGGCAACGGAACCATTGTAGGGTTCGAGCGGCGAGGCACCGGCCTCGGCGACCAGCACGTCGGGCCGGGTCCGGGCGATCAGCGTCAGCAGTTGCAGCAGCAACGGCTCGAATTCAGCCGGTTCGCACACGGTCGACGGCAGGCCGACGTCGACGAAATCGAAGATGTGGTCGGCGCCGGCGTCGCGAAAGCTCAGGACATCGCGGTAGCGCCCGGCGCCGGTGAGCTTGGTGGCGGTGACCTTGAGGCCGCGCTGCTTGAGTTCATGGACGATGGCGCGGCCCGAGGTCGTCTTGCCCGACGACATCGACGTGCCGATCAGCATGATGACCGGAGCCTCGATTGGCACAACCTGGTTGTGCGGGCGGAACTGGCCCATGGTCACCTTGTCCTGTCGCACGACATGGCCCTTGTACTTCAGCTCCATGAACGGCGGCATGAGCGGCGACACCGATGTGACCTTGCCGAACAGTCCGGCTGCGGTCAGGCTGCTCAGCCTGCCGTCGTCGGCGATGTCTTGCCAGCTGCCGACCCCCTCCAGCGTCGCGGCGCGATGGCCGAAGGCGCCGACAACCAGGTCGCCGTCGAAGACCTGGCACATGCGCCCGTCGGCCAATTCAACCTGGTAATTCGGCCCGGGCCGGCCGATGACCTCGCACATGACATAGTCGCCAGTCGCCCAGTTGTCGCGCGGCAGCGGCTCGACGTCATAGGGGCGCTCGTGCAGGTCCGATATCCGGGTCAGCGAACTGAGGAAGGGCCGGTTCATGGCACTGCCTCCATTTGTCTGGCGTCAGCGGCGTGGGCGATGGCCGGCGCGAGCAGCAGCATGGCGAGCAAGGCGGTGCGGCCCAGGGTTTCCTCGACGTAGATGAATTCGTGCGGCGCATGGGCGCCGTCGCCGACCGGGCCGAGACCGTCGAGGGTGGCGGTGTACTGGCTGGTGGTGTTGCCGTCGGAACCGCCGCCGGCAAGGCCTTCCTGGAGGTCGAGGCCGATCTCGGTGGCGAGCCCCTTGGCAAGATGCCAGAGCTGGCGGTTGCGCGGTGTGGATTCCAGCGCCGGCCGGCCGATCCTGCCGTCGATTTCCAGTTGGGTGCCGGGCGTGGACGGGGTGAGGCCGTAGATCGCCGCCTCGATGCGCTCGGCATCGGCCCGGGTGGCGACCCGGACATCGATCACGGCGCTGCTTTGCGGGGCGATGACGTTGGGGCGCAGGCCGCCCTCGATGTTGCCGACATTGACGGTGACGCCGGCCTCATGGTCGTTGAGAGCAAACAGCGACTGGACGACGTGCGACAGTTCGAGAATGGCGCTGGCGCCGGCGGTCGGGTCGAGGCCGGCATGGGCCGCCTTGCCCTTGACCTTCACCGAAAAGCGGCCGACGCCCTTGCGCGAGGTCTTCAGCTTGCCTTCGGCTCCAAGCGACGGTTCGAGCACGAACACCCGGTTCATGCAGCGGGCCAGGCGGATGATGTGGTGGGTCGATTCCTTGCTGCCGATCTCCTCATCGGAATTGGCGAACACGACCGGCGTCACGTCCGGCCAGGTGCCGAAGTGGGCAATCGCCTCGAGGGCAAAGATGATCTGGGTGATGCCGCCCTTCATGTCGAACACGCCGGGACCGCGGACCACATTGCCATCGACATCGAACGGCATGGTGGCCAGGGTGCCGAGCGGCCATACGGTGTCGTAGTGGCCGAGCAGCATCTGGGCCGGACGGCCGGCGACGCGGTCGCGCGGGCGGGCGAACAGGTTGCCGCCGTTGGAGCGGCCGGACAATTCAAGGGTGCGGAACCCGAGGGCGGTCAGGCGGTCGGCGATGATGCGGCGCACCTTGTCCTGGGTGTGCGGCATCACCGAAGGCGTTTCCTCCTGCGCGAGCTGGCGCAGGAAGTCGACGAAATCATCCTTGCGGCCGGTCAGATACTCCAGAATTTCGGCACCGTCCGGGCGCGGCGTGCGGGTGGTCTGGGTGAGTGTCATTTTTTCATGCCGGCGGGAAACGGGAACGAGCGGGTGTCCTCGACAACGGCAAACCGGCCGGGGCTGGCATAGGCCAGCAACGGGTTGTCATGCAGCAAATCCTGATCGTCGCGTTCTTCGGTGCGCAGGTAGGCCGGGTCGACGCGGGCGGCGACGACCCTGCCGACAATCAGGCTGTTGACGCCGAAGCCGTCGACGAAGCGGTCGAGTTCGCATTCCAGATAGAGATAACCGTCACGGATCACCGGGCAATCGACCTGCGGCGAGCGCTCGATGTCGACCAGGGCCAGGCTCGGCTTGTCGCCGTCGTCGCAGCGCGGCGAGGCGGTCAGGCTGGTCTGCAGCCATTGCGCCGGCTTGGGATAGGTGACGGCGAACACCCCGTCGCGGGCGATATTGGCGTAGGTCGCATGGCGCGGCGTGCACACGAAGGCAAAGTAGTTCTGCCAGCCGAGCGGAAACGCCATGTGCTTGGGGGCGACGTCATTGCCGCCGTCGGGCTCGCGGGTGCCGACCAGCACCAGCGGCGCGATGGTAAAGAAGCGGTCCCAGATCGGCGCCTTGGTGGTCAGTTCCACCAGCCCGCCGTGCTCAGGCGGATGAGCGGTGCGGTCGCTTGTGCCTGTCGTCATGGTGATCCTCCACGATATGGCCCCAGGCTCGTGGTGGAAGCATGCCCGGCAATTCGGCATTCAGCATTGATTTAGCGCAAACGCCGGCGCAAACGGCAGCGGCCGAATTGTGCCACGGCATCACTGGAAATTCTTCAGCCGCTCGGTCGTTTCGGGATCGAGAAAGCCGGCGACGGTGGCGTCGGTCTCGAGCAGCAGGGCGCGATTGAGGTCGCAAACGGCGGACTGGTTGAGCACCCGCTTCATCGCCCGCACCGAAAGCGGCGGCAGCGCGCTCAGTTTTTCAGCGACCGCCTGGGCGGCATCCTGCAATTCGCCATCCTCAACAACGCGCCAGGCCACGCCGATGTCCTTCAATTCGTCTGCGCCGTAGCGCTCGCCGAGAAACAGCATCTCACGGGCCTTGTTCAGTCCAACAAGGGCCGGCAGCAGCGAGGTGACCGCGCCGGTCACGAACAGGTTGAGCGAGACCTCGGGAAAGAAACCCCTGGCGCTCCTGGCCCAGATCGGAAAGTCGCAGTTGATCGCCCACTCGAAACCGCCGCCGACGGCCCAGCCGTTGATCGCGCCGACGACCGGCTTGGCGCCGAACACGATCGCCTGGGTCGCCCGCTGGATCGCATCGACGAGAGCGCGGGCCTCGGTTTCATTTTCCGGATGGACATGGGCATGGCGGTCATCGCCGGCACAGAACGCCCGGCCGCTGCCGGTGAAGATGATGGCGCGGGTGGCGCTGTCGGCATTGGCGTCGTTGAACGCCGCCGCAACATCCTCGATCAGCTGCAGGTTCATCGCGTTGAGGCTGTCGGGCCGGTTGAGGGCGATGGTGCGCACCCCGTTGGCGTCGATGGTGCTGAGCACCGTGTCGTAGCTGAAGTCTGTCATTGCTGTGTCCTTATCACCCGTTGCGTCTTGCCGGCGGTGACCGGAAACGTGCCGGCCGGTTTGATGGTGACCCGGGCGCTGGCGCCAAGGTCCGATTTGAGCCGTGCCGCGATGCGCTCGCCGAGGTCGCCGGCGCCCGGCTGCCCCGTGGCCAGTTCGACGTGAACGGGCAGAACGTCATAGGGCGGTTTGGTCTCAAGCACGATGCGGTAATCGCCGGACAGCTCGGCAAACTGGGTCAGCACCGATGCGATCATGGTCGGGAACATGTTCAGCCCGCGCACCACCACCATGTCGTCGCTGCGCCCGACGACGCGGAACCGCGGTCCGGTGCGCCCGCACCGGCACGGCTCGGTGGTATCGACGGCGATGATGTCGCCGGTGCGGAACCTGACCAGCGGCTGGCAATCCCTGGCCAGATGAGTGAGGACCAGTTCGCCCTGCTGTCCGTCGCCGATGGCCAGCGGCGTTTCGCTGTCCGGGTCGATCAGCTCGGGATAGAGCACGTCGGCGGCCATGAAATGCAGCCGGCTGTCATGTTCGCACTGGGCGGCGAAGTTGCAGAACACATCGGACACACCGTAGTTGGCATTGCGCGGCTCCAGGCCCCAGACATCGCGAATGCGCTGGCGCAGCGCTTCATCGTCGAGGCCCGGCTCGCCGCCGAACAGGCCGAGCCTGAGGCCGAGATCGCGCGGCGCCAGGCCGGGAAACCGCTCGCTCAAGACCCGCTCGAGCACCGCCGGATAGGATGGCGTGCACGAGATGGCGGTGATGCCGATGTCCTGTATCGTGCGGATCAGAAGCTCGCTGTCGCCGACGCCGAACGGCACAACGGTCGCCCCGGTGCGCTCCAGCGTGAGATGGTCGGTCAGCCCGCCCATCCACATGCGATAGTTCAGGCAATGAACGACGGTATGGTCGCGGTTGAGACCGGCGGCGGCCTGGCAGCGGCCGCCAACCGCTTCGGTGATGTCGCAATCGCGTGCCGACATGGCCAGGTTCATCGCCTGGCCGGTGGTGCCTGAGGTCCGGTGCAGTCTGGCAACCGCATGGCGCGGCGCCGCCAGATAATTGCCGAACGGCTTGTGGGCCGCCTGGGAGACGCGAAGCTGAGCCTTGTCCGACAGCGGCAGCTCGGGCAGGTCGCGCAGGTCCTTCGGCGGTCGCCGTCCGGCCCACAGCTGGCGATAAAATGCCGAGTTGGCGGCAACATAGGCGCTCTGGTCCTGCCACAGCGCCTGCTGGTGCCGGGCCAGCTCGGCGCCGCCAGCTGTTTCTCCGTCCGGTCTCAAGGCAGCCATGCTGTGGTCCGTTACAAAAAGTCCGCCTGGCGATCTTGCGCAGGAGCGGTCCTGCCCGTCAATGTGCACGGGAAAAGCGCGGGCCGATGCTGAATGCGGTTACAGGCTCAGGTCGTCGTAGCTCAAGGTGGCGCGGCGCTGGCGCTCGTCGAGGACCAGTATCATGCGGGCCAGCACGATCTCGTCCATGTTCGACCAGCCGGCAGTAATGCGCCCGTCCTTCCAGAGAATGCTGGTCGCCACGGCTTGGATTTCATCGGCCTGGTCCAGCCCGCTTTGAAAAATTTCCGCCGGCTCCACGCCGTGCAGGGTCACAACATCAGCCATAACATCCTTACCTTTCCAATGTGGGCGAAACGTCCCGACTTAGGGTCAGGACTCATTGATTAGCACCAACCCGGCGCACCGCCCTTGCGCAAGATCAAGCCGGCGTCGGCGGCAGCCGCCGTGGGCTTCCGGCAGGTTTGGCATCACATGATCGTGCTCTGCCATCCGGCCGGTTCCGTGCGACCGATAAATGCTCTAAACTGGTGCCGCGAACCGCCATCGACGTTCTGGAGTACGACCGCCATGAAGACGCTGCAACTTGTCATCGCCCTCACATTGATCTTAGGCGCAAGCCTTGCGGCAGGCGCCGGCGAACGGCCAGCCATGGTGGTGTGGAAATCACCGTGGTGCGGGTGTTGCGGCAACTGGGTCAAGCACATGGAACACTCCGGTTACACCGTTGAGGTCAAGGAGGTTGAAGACCTCGATGCGGTCAAGAAGACCGCAGGAGTTCCCGAAAGCCTGCAATCGTGCCACACGGCACGCATCGACGGGTATACGATCGAGGGCCACGTGCCGGCCGCCGACATCGAACGGCTGCTGCGCGAAAGGCCCAAGGTCGACGGCCTGGCCGTGCCCGGCATGCCGTCCGGGTCGCCTGGCATGGAGAACGGCGAACGCGATCCTTACGACGTCGTCACCTTTACCCGCCAGGGCGCGAGCAAGGTTTACAACAGCTACAAGTGACGGGCGCCAACGACCCGGCGCCAGGGCGGCCTGTCGACAATCATAAAGAAAATTTTCTTGACTTTGTTCTTTTAATGTTCTATGTTGCCGGCACCTCTTGCCCGCAACGGGTGGTATCCTAGGTCGCTTCGATATCGGGCGGGAGGCGGTGTCTGAGGGTTTTGCGTTCAACGAGACGCAGCGACTTTCAGAGGTTCGCCGAGGTCCTCCGCCCTGAGAAATGCCGCGAGGCGCTCGGGGCTGCCGGCAGCAACGCTGGCTTGAGGCCATGAAACGAGTGAGGTGCTGGATATGATGGTGTTCACATCAGCCGATTTTGCTGGACATCACCGGGCGTTTTGCGCGCCCCGGCACTTTTCGTGCACGGTACGCCCAGCTCTTGGAGCCATGTGCTCCTTGCCCGGGGCAGCCGTGAAACGTGTGAGGTTCAGGCTGGCGGCGGTTGGGCCGGCGGGGCGGGGCGCGTCGTATCGCGCGCGCCGTGCTGCTTGTCTTGCTGCTGCGGACACTCACCGGCATGGCAGGAAGCGGGACCGGTTCCAAAAATCACCGGAGCGGAGCGCCCCCGGCGTTCCAGGACCGCTGCGTGTAAAAGCATCGGTCCTGCACAGTTAGACGATTGAACGTTCGTTAGGATATCCGCGCTGGAACCAGCGCTCCGCTCGAACCCGTTCACACCCCAAACGCCCGCACCCCGCGGCGCGGAG
>JAHEJE010000171.1 GCA_024639035.1 Alphaproteobacteria bacterium | reverse complement strand
CGCCAGCCTTCCGGTCTACGACACCGTTGCCGAGGCCCGCGAGGCCACCGGCGCCAACGCCAGTGTCGTCTATGTCCCACCACCGTTCGCCGCCGATTCGATCATGGAAGCGATCGAGGCGGAGATCGAACTGGTGGTGTGCATCACCGAGGGCATTCCGGTGCTCGACATGGTCAAGGCCAAGCGCTCGCTGTGCGGCTCCAAGACCAGGCTCATAGGCCCCAACTGCCCGGGCATCATAACCCCTGATGAATGCAAGATCGGCATCATGCCGGGCCACATCCACCTGAAGGGTTCGGTCGGCGTGGTGTCGCGCTCCGGCACGCTCACCTATGAGGCCGTAAAGCAGACCACCGATGTCGGCCTTGGCCAGTCGACCTGCGTCGGCATCGGCGGCGACCCGGTCAAGGGAACCGAATTCATCGACGTCCTCGAGGAGTTCCTCAAGGACGACGAGACCGAGCAGATTGTCATGATCGGGGAAATCGGCGGCTCGGCCGAGGAGGACGCTGCAGATTTCATCAAGCAGTCGAAGACCGAAAAACCGATCGTCGGTTTCATTGCCGGACTGACCGCCCCGCCGGGCCGTCGCATGGGCCACGCCGGCGCCATTATCTCCGGTGGCAAGGGTGGTGCCGGAGACAAGATCGAGGCATTGAAGTCCGCCGGCATTGCCGTTGCTTCATCGCCCGCAACCCTCGGCTCGACGCTCGCTAATCTGTTGAAAGGCTAGCCAAAGTGTATATGGTGAAAGTGCAGTCGGCGCCGCCGTTCGGCGCCGGCCCACCGGGAACACCACAGGACGGCGAGCGGACCCCCGCCTGCTGACAGAGTAATGTCCAAAGATAGCGCCAATGATGTGTTCGCGCGCACATCTTTCTTGTATGGCGGCAACGCGCAATTCATCGAACAACTCTACGCCCAGTATCAGGAAGACCCGACATCGCTAGACGCCGAGTGGCGCGAATTCTTTTCCGGCCTCGCCGACGACGCTGAACAGGTCAAGGCGGAAGCCCGCGGCGCGTCCTGGAAGCGCAAGGATTGGCCGCAGCAGGTCAACGGCGAATTGGTTTCGGCGCTGGACGGCGACTGGAGCGCGCTTGAGGCTGAAATCCGGCCGAAGGTAGACGGCACCGCGAAAGCCGCCGGTCAGCCGCTCGATGAGGAGGGTTTGCGCAAGGCGACCCTGGATTCGGTCCGCGCCCTGATGATGATCCGCGCCTACCGTATGCGCGGCCACCTGGCAGCAGATCTTGACCCGTTGAAACTGCGCAAACCGGACCCGCAGCCGGAGCTCGATCCCGCCTCCTACGGTTTCACCGAGGACGACTTCGACCGGCCGATATTCATCGATTTCGTGCTCGGCCTGGAACGCGCGACAATCCGTGAAATTCTGACGATCCTCAAGCGGACCTACTGCTCGACGCTGGGTGTCGAGTTCATGCACATTTCCGATCCCGAGCAAAAGTCGTGGATCCAGAAACGCATCGAAGGTCCCGACAAGGAGATCACCTTTACCGAATTCGGCAAGAAGGCGATCCTGGGCAAGATGATCGAGGCTGAAGGCTTCGAACACTTTCTCAACCTGAAATACACCGGCACCAAGCGTTTCGGCCTCGACGGCGGCGAGTCGATGATCCCGGCGCTCGAACAGATCATCAAGCGCGGCGGCGCCATGGGCGTCAACGACATCATCCTCGGCATGGCCCACCGCGGCCGCCTGAACGTGCTCGCCAACGTGATGGCCAAGCCCTACACGGCCCTGTTCCACGAATTCAAGGGCGGCTCGTCGACCCCCGACGAGGTCGAGGGATCCGGCGACGTGAAGTACCACCTCGGTTCGTCATCCGACCGCACGTTCGACGGCAACGACGTCCACCTGTCGTTGACCGCCAACCCGTCGCATCTGGAAATCGTAAATCCCGTGGTCCTCGGCAAGGCGCGCGCCAAGCAGGACCAGGCCGCTGACGAACCGCGCACCAACGTCCTGCCGCTGCTGATCCACGGCGATGCCGCCTTTGCCGGCCAGGGCGTGGTCGCCGAATGCTTCGGCCTGTCCGGCCTGCGCGGCCATCGCTGCGGTGGCTCCATCCACTTCATCGTCAACAACCAGATCGGTTTTACCACCAGCCCGATCTGGGCCCGTTCGTCGCCATATCCCTCAGACGTCGCCAAGATGATCGAGGCGCCGATTTTCCATGTCAACGGCGACGACCCCGAAGCGGTCGTCTATGCCGCGCGCATCGCCACCGAGTACCGCCAGACATTCGCCCGCCCGGTGGTCATCGACATGTTCTGCTACCGCCGCTTCGGCCACAACGAGTCGGATGAGCCGTTCTTCACCCAGCCGCGCATGTACTCGCGCATCAAGCAGCACCAGACCGCCGTTCAGATCTATTCAAAGCGACTGATCGACCAGGGCTTGTTGTCGGCCAAAGAATTCGACGCAATGAAGACCGCCTATCGCAAGCGCCTCGACGGCGACTTCGAGGCCGCCGATAACTACAAGCCCAACAAGGCAGACTGGCTCGATGGCCGTTGGCAAGGCATCAAGACAACCAAGAGCGGCGACGATCCGCGCCGCGGCAAGACCGGCGTCGACATGGAAACCCTGAGCAACGTCGGCATGCGGCTGACCGAGGTGCGCAAGGAGTTCAAGCTCCACCGCACCTTGCAGCGCATTCTGGCAGGCCGTCGCAAGACCATCGAAGACGGGCAGGGCATCGACTGGGCAACCGCCGAGAGCCTCGCCTTCGGAACATTGCTGGTCGAAGGCGTGCCGGTGCGGCTGTCGGGCCAGGATGTCCAACGCGGCACGTTTTCCCAGCGCCATGCGGTTCTCGTCGATCAGGAGAACGAACAGCGCCATACCCCTCTCAACTACATCCAGTCCGATCAGGCCCGTATCGAGATCATCAACTCGATGCTGTCGGAAGAGGCAGTGCTTGGCTATGAGTATGGCTACACCCTCGCTGAGCCGCGCGCGCTGGTACTGTGGGAAGCCCAGTTCGGCGATTTCGCCAACGGCGCCCAGGTGCTGTTCGATCAGTTCATTTCCTGCGGCGAGCGCAAGTGGCTGCGCATGTCCGGCCTCGTTTGCCTGTTGCCGCATGGCTATGAGGGTCAGGGCCCCGAGCATTCCTCGGCGCGTCTTGAGCGCTTCCTGCAGATGTGTGCCGAAGACAACATGCAGGTCGCCAACTGCACGACGCCAGCCAACTATTTTCACATCCTGCGTCGCCAGATGCGGCGCGACTTTCGCAAGCCCCTGATCCTGATGACGCCGAAATCCTTGCTGCGGCACAAGCGTTGCGTCTCGAAACTTGAGGAAATGGGCCCCGAATCGACCTTTCACCGGGTGCTTTGGGACGATGCTCAACTCGACCCCGATAGCGCAACCACGCTGACCGACGACAAGAAAATCCGCCGTGTCGTCCTGTGCACCGGCAAGGTCTATTTCGACCTGCTGGAAGAGCGCAACAATCGCAAGATCGACGACATCTACCTGATGCGTGTCGAACAGCTCTATCCATTTCCGCACCGGGCACTGGTCAACGAATTGTCCCGGTTCCCCAACGCCGAATTCGTCTGGTGCCAGGAAGAACCGTACAACATGGGTGGCTGGACATTCGTGCAACCCAATATCGAATGGGTACTCAACTACATCGGTGCCAAGAACAAACGTCCGCGATATGCCGGCCGGCCGGCCTCGGCGGCCACGGCCAGCGGCCTGATGAGCAAGCATCTTCAGCAGCTCAAGCGGTTTCTTGACGATGCCCTGCGCGACGATTGATAGTGGAACACGCTGAAAAAGCATTCATGGGGAACAAATGACCACAGAAATTCGCGTACCGGCATTGGGTGAATCCGTCACCGAAGCAACGATCGCCCAATGGTTCAAGCAGGCCGGAGAAGCCGTCAGCGCCGACGAACCGCTGGTCGAGCTGGAAACCGACAAGGTGACGCTTGAAGTTCCCGCTCCGGCATCCGGCGTGCTGGAAACGATCGATGCCGAAGCCGGCTCGACAGTGAACGTCGGTGCCCTGCTTGGCGCCATCGCCGAGGGCGATGCCCCGGCCGCCGCGCCGGCCAAATCCGCCGAGCCGGAAGCAGAGGCGAAAGCATCGGCACCGGCTGCAAAGGCCGGCGATCAGCCGCTATCGCCTGCAGTGCAGAAACTGGTGACCGAGAACAAGCTCGATCCGTCGACCATCGCCGGCACCGGCAAGGACGGTCGCCTGCTGAAGGGCGACGTGCTCGACCATATCGCCAAGGGCCCCGCCGCTGCACCACAGCCTGCCCCAGCGGCAGCGCGCGCGCCAGCAGCACCCGACGATGCCTCGCGCGAAGAGCGCGTCCGCATGACCCGGCTGCGCCAGACCATCGCCCGGCGCCTGAAGGATGCCCAGAACACCGCCGCCATGCTGACGACCTTCAACGAGGTCGACATGACCAACGTCATGGCCACCCGGTCGCGCTTCAAGGAACTGTTCGAGAAGAAGCACGGCGTCAAGCTCGGCTTCATGAGCTTTTTCACCCGCGCCTGCATCCAGGCGCTGAAAGACGTGCCCGCCGTCAACGCCGAGATCGATGGCGATGAACTGGTCTACAAGAACTACTACCACATCGGCGTCGCCGTCGGCACCGACAAGGGACTGGTGGTGCCGGTTGTGCGCGATGCCGACCGGCTTTCGCTGGCTGGAATTGAGCTGGCGATCAACGGCCTGGGTAAAAAGGCCCGCGACGGTAAACTGTCGATTGCCGAGATGCAGGGCGGCACCTTCACCATCTCCAACGGCGGCGTCTACGGCTCGCTGATGTCGACCCCGATCCTCAACGCCCCGCAATCCGGCATCCTCGGCATGCACAAGATTCAGCAACGCCCGATGGCCATCGACGGCGAAATCAAGATCCGCCCGATGATGTACCTGGCACTCAGCTACGACCACCGCATCGTCGACGGCAAGGAAGCCGTCACCTTCCTGGTCCGCGTAAAGGAAAGTTTGGAGGACCCCGAGCGGATGATCCTCGACCTGTAGGCCCAAGAACAAGAAAGAGAGCACGATGTCTGAAACCTTCGACCTGACCGTTATCGGAACCGGGCCCGGTGGCTATGTTTGCGCCATTCGCGCTGCGCAGCTGGGCATGAAGGTCGCGGTGGTGGAAAAACGCGCCACCCATGGCGGGACGTGTCTGAATGTCGGTTGCATCCCGTCCAAGGCGCTGCTGCATGCCTCCGAACTGTTTGAGGAAGCCGGGCACAAGTTCGCCAGGATGGGTATCAAGATCGCCGCACCCAAGCTCGACCACAAGCAGCTTCTGGCCTTCAAGGACGAGGCCATCGACGGTAACACCAAGGGCATCGAATTTCTGTTCAAGAAGAACAAGGTCACGGCTTTCCACGGCACCGGAAAAATTCTCGGTGCGGGCAAGGTCGAGGTGACGCCCGATAAGGGCGATGCCCAGATCATCGAGACCAAGAATATCGTCATCGCCACCGGCTCCGATGTTGCTAAATTGCCGGACATCGAGATCGACGAGAAACAGGTTGTTTCCTCGACCGGCGCCATCGCGCTGCCCAAGGTGCCCAAGCATCTCGTCGTCGTCGGCGCCGGCGTCATCGGCCTTGAACTGGGCTCGGTCTGGGCCCGCCTCGGCGCCAAGATCACCGTCGTGGAATTCCTCGACCGCATCCTGCCGGGCATGGACGCCGACGTCGCCAAAAATTTCCAGCGCCTTCTCAAACGCCAGGGTTTCGACTTCAAACTGTCGACCAAGGTCACCGGCGTCAAAACCTCCAGGTCCGGCGTCAAGGTCACCGTCGAACCGGCCAAGGGCGGCGATGCCGAAACCATCGACGCTGACACCGTGCTGGTCGCCATCGGCCGCGTTCCCTACACTGAAGGCCTCGGGCTGGAAGAGGCCGGCGTCACCATGGCCGAGCGCGGCATGGTCGCCATCGACGATCACTTCAAGACCAATGTCGATGGCATCTATGCCATCGGCGATTGCGTGCGTGGCCCCATGCTGGCCCACAAAGCCGAAGACGAGGGGTTGGCCGTTGCCGAAATCATCGCCGGTCAGGCCGGCCATGTGAATTACGGCATCATCCCCGGCGTCGTCTACACCGCCCCCGAAATCGCCGCCGTCGGCAAGACAGAGGAAGAACTGAAGGAGGCCGGCGTCGAATACAACGTCGGCAAGTTCCCCTTCATGGCCAACGGCCGCGCCAAGGCCAACCAGACAACGGATGGCTTCGTCAAGGTCCTCGCAGACAAGAAAACCGACCGCGTGCTCGGCGTCCACATCCTCGGCGCCCAGGCCGGCGAGTTGATCCACGAGGCCGCCGTGCTGATGGAATTCGGCGGCTCGGCCGAAGACCTGGCCCGCACCTGCCACGCCCACCCGACCCTGTCGGAGGCGGTCAAAGAAGCCGCCATGGCCGTCGCCGGCCGCGCCGTTCATATGTGAGGTTGGCGTTCCGGGTTGGCTCAGTTCGGGTGCTGCACATTCATGGTCGTGGCCGTAAACATCAGGGTTGACTTCAACCAGGCCGACCCGATTGTTGACCTGTGGGACACCTTTGGCGAATTCGAGGAATGCCCCTCGATGCGGGCACTAGAGCAGAATCCGCTCATATTGTATCGGTTTGATATCCGCATGATGCAAAGTAGTTGATGGCGTTTTGCGGGGTGATGAGGTCGATTGCCTTTGCGATTGCCGCATCGAGCTCTTGTTT
>JAHEJE010000170.1 GCA_024639035.1 Alphaproteobacteria bacterium | reverse complement strand
TTTCGCGTGGCCGTCAGGACGTTTGCCAGCGAGCTCAGACAGAACACGGTCACGCTGCGCGGCAGGACCGAGCCGCACAAGTCTCTCGATGTGCTGGTGCGTACGCCGGGCATCGTCGAAAAATCGCATTTCCGCGAAGGCGACCGGGTGAAGGCCGGCGATGTGCTGTGCGAACTCGACCTGTCGGACCGCGGCGCCAAGCTGGCCCAGGCCAGGGCCAACCAGGCCAGCGCCAAACGCGACTACGAAGCGGCGCTGAAACTGGAGAAGAAGAAGTTCGTCTCCGAGGCCAAGCTGGCCAGCGAACTGGCCCGGCTGAACGCCGCCGATGCGGCCGTCGCGCTGATGGAGCTGGACATTGGCTGGACCAAGGTGAAAGCGCCGGTCGACGGCACGCTCAGCGAACGGCCGGCCGAGCAGGGCCGCTATCTCAAGGTGTCGGATGCCTGCGCCAGGATCACCGTGCTCGACCCGATCGTGGCCCGCGGCCAGGTTGCCGAGCGCGATGTCGGATCGGTGGGCGTCGGCCAACCGGCCCGGGTCAACCTGGTCACCGGAGAACAGCTGGCAGGAACGGTCCGCTTCATCGCCCCGCAGGCCGATATCGCCACGCGGACCTTCAAGGTCGAGGTCGAGGCGCCCAACCCGGAGCGCAGGATCAGGGCCGGGATTACCGCGGCAATCGACATCCCGGTCGCTGCCGTGCGCGCCCATCTGCTGCCGTCGGCGCTGGTCAGCCTCGACGATACCGGCGTCACCGGCGTCTATGCGATCGGCACCGGCGACCGGGTCGAATTCCTGCCGGTCAAGCTGCTCAACCTGACCCGTGACGGCGCCTGGGTCTCAGGCCTGCCGGACCGGGTGACGCTGATCACCGTCGGCCAGCATTATGTCCTGCCCGGCCAGAAGGTCGAACCGGTCAGCGAAACCGAGACGAACGCCGGAACCGGATCATGATCCACGCCCTTGAACAGATCCTGCGCCGGCCGCGGGCCGTTCTCGCCTTCATGGCGATGATGCTGGTGGCTGGCGTCTACAGCTACCTGACCATCCCGAAGGAGGCGCGGCCGGATATCCAGGTGCCGGTGTTCTATGTCTCGATCCCGCTGCAGGGCGTGTCGCCGGAGGACGCCGAGCGGCTGTTGGTCAAGCCGATGGAAGAAGAACTGCGGGCGCTTGAGGGCCTGAAGGAACTGACCGGCGTTGCGGCCCAGGGCCATGCCTCGATCATCGTCGAGTTCGATGCCGACATCGACACCGACGAGGCCGGCCGCGACGTGCGCGAGAAGGTCGACCTGGCCAAGGCAAAACTGCCCAGCGATGCCGAGGAACCGGTGGTCAACGAGGTCAACCTGAGCCTGTTCCCGACCATTATCGTCGGCCTGTCCGGCGATGTGCCCGAGCGCACGCTGTACCGGCACGCGCGCCAATTGCAGGACGCCATCGAAACCATCCCCAGCGTGCTCGAAGCGCGGTTGTCGGGCCAGCGCGAGGAGCTGCTCGAAGTCATCATCGATGAGTTGAAACTGCAGGCCTACAACGTCTCGCAGGCCGAACTGCTGAATGCGGTGACACGCAACAACCGGCTGGTCGCGGCCGGCGCCATCGATGCCGGCGCCGGGCGTTTCAACGTCAAGGTGCCGGGCCTGTTCGAAACCGCGCTCGATGTCTACTCGCTGCCGGTCAAGGTGTCCGACGGCACCGTGGTCAAGCTGTCCGACGTGGCCGACATCCGGCGTTCGTTCAAGGACCCGACGCGGTTCGCCCGGTTCAACGGCAAGCCGGCGATTACCGTGGAGGTGGTCAAGCGGGTCGGCTCGAACATCATCGAGACCAATCGGAAGGTCCGCGAGATCGTCAACGCCGAATCGGCGGACTGGCCGGCGAACGTGATCGTCAGTTTCGCACTGGATGAATCGAAGACGATCTTCGAGGTCCTGGGCTCGCTGCAGTCGGCGATCATCACGGCGATTGCCCTGGTGATGGTGATCTGCGTGGCAGCCCTCGGCACCCGTTCGGCGTTTCTGGTCGGCCTGGCCATCCCGACCTCGTTCATGATCGGCTTCTTGATCGTCGCCCTGTTCGGCAAGACGATCAACAACATGCTGATGTTCGGCATGGTGCTGACCGTCGGCATGCTGGTCGACGGAGCCATCGTCATCGTCGAATACGCCGACCGCAAGATGGCCGAAGGCATGCACCGGCGCGACGCCTATATCGCTGCGGCCAAGCGGATGTTCTGGCCGGTGGTGTCGTCCACGGCGACCACGCTGGCCGCCTTCCTGCCGATGCTGTTCTGGCCCGGCGTTCCCGGCAAGTTCATGTCCAACCTGCCGACCACCGTCGTCATCGTGCTGAGCGCCTCGCTGCTCACCGCGATGGTGTTCCTGCCGGTGCTGGGATCGCTGTTCGGCAAGGCCGACAGCGACAGCAACGACAGCATCAGGAGTTTGGCCGCCGCGCGCCACACCGACCTCAGCGGCATCGGCGGCTTCACCGGCGGCTATGTCAAGCTGTTGACCGTATTGATCCGCCATCCCCTGAAGGTGGCCGTGGTGGCAGTGGCGATGCTGGTCGGCATCTTCGTGTTCTACGGCAAGCACAACAACGGCGTCACGTTCTTCGTCGAGACCGAGCCGGAGCAGGCCCTGATGTACGTGAGGGCGCGCGGCAACCTGTCGGTCTACGAACAGCTCGCGCTGGTGCAGAAGGTCGAACGCAAGGTTCTGGCCATCGACGGCGTGGAAACCGTGTCGACCCAGGCCGGCGGCACCAACCAGAATTCGATCGGCACCGGCGCCGGGCTCGATCAGCCCAAGGACGCCATCGGCCTGTTGACCATCGAGCTTGAACCGTTCGGCCAGCGCCGGCCGGGCAAGCAGATTCTGGCCGAAATCCGTCGCAAGACCGAAAACATCCCCGGCATCATCCCGGAACTGCGCCAGCGCGAAAACGGCCCGGCGACCGGCAAGGACGTGCGCCTGCAGGTGCGCGCCGACAGCGTGGCAACGGCCAATGCGGTGGCGACCCGGGTTCGCAAGCACCTTGAAAACGACGTCGAGGGGCTGATCGACATCGAGGATGAAACCCCCCTGCCCGGCATCGAGTGGACGATCAGGGTCGACCGCGAGGAGGCCGGGCGCTATGGCGCCGACGTCGTTTCGGTCGGGGCGCTGGTGCAGGTGATCACCAACGGCGTGCTGGTCGGCACCTACCGGCCGGACGATTCGCGCGACGAGGTCGACATCCGGGTCCGCCTGCCGCAGAACGAGCGCGCCATCTCGCAGCTCGACACCCTGCGCCTGCAGACCCCGAACGGCCTGGTGCCGCTCGGCAATCTGGTCACCCGCGAGATCAAGCCGGCGGTCGACAGCATCATCCGCAAGGACGGGCGGGTGTCGGTCTACGTCAAGGCCAATGCGGCCGAGGGCGTGCTGGCCGATGACAAGGTCAAGGAACTGAATGCCTGGCTTAAGACCCAGGAGTGGCCGGCCGGGGTGCAGTTCCTGTTCCGCGGCGCCGATGAGGAGCAGCGCACATCGCAGCAATTCCTGACCAAGGCAATGCTGGCCGCCATCTTCATCATGTTCATGATCCTGGTGACCCAGTTTAACAGCTTCTACCACGCCACCCTCACGCTTTCGACGCTGGTGATGTCGCTGGCCGGGGTGCTGATCGGCATGATGGTGACCGGCCAGGCGTTTTCGGTGATCATGACCGGAACCGGCGTGGTGGCGCTGGCCGGCATCGTGGTCAACAATGCCATTGTGCTGATCGACACCTACCACAACATGCTCAGGCAGGGTTACCCGGTGCGCGATGCGGTGGTGCACACAGCCGCCCAGCGCCTGCGGCCGGTCTTGCTGACCACCATCACGACGATCTTCGGCCTGTTGCCGATGATCTTCCAGCTCAACGTCAACTGGTTCGAACGCACGGTGCAGCTTGGCAGCGTAACCTCGACATGGTGGGTTCAACTGGCCACGGCGATCTCGTTCGGCCTGGCCTTTGCCACCCTGCTGACGCTGATCCTGACCCCGGTACTGCTCGCCGCGCCGACCGTGTGCCGCGAGGGCTTGCGCGACTTCATGGCCCGGCGCAGGGGCCTGCCGGTCGGTGAAAGCACCACGACAGACGTAGCGTCACAAGACCAGCCGGACTTCAAACAGGCAGCGGAGTAAGGCCACTGGCCCCCGCCATTGAACGTAGATCCATCCCGCTCCTTCTCGATGAGGGGACGCCGTCACCCCTCTGAGCGTGCCGCTTCGTCCGCAGCCACATGGCGGCGGTAGTTGCGGATGCCGACGGGGATGAGGACGATGTAGATCAACACCATCACGGTCAGCGTTTCCCAGGGAAAACTAATCAGCAGGATGGCGCCGAAGACGATGGCGGCAACCGTCGGCAGCACCAGGTCGCTGCGGATGCGCTTGCCGAAGCCCTTGCCGGAAAAGGTCGGGATGCGGCTGATGATGCCGCCGGCGACCAGGGCAATCCACGGCAACACCAGGGGCGCGACATCGGTGCCGTCCTCGATGAAGCCCATGAAGCCGAGATACATCGGCGCCATGGCCAGAAAGGCGCCGGCCGGCGCCGGGATGCCGGTGAAGAAGGCGACCGTCCAGGCCGGCTTGTCCGGGTCTTCGAGGGCGACATTGAAGCGGGCGAGCCGCAGGGCGCAGCAGATTGCCAGACCGAGGGCGAAGATCCACCCCAGGTTCTTCAGCGCATTGAGCGACCACATGTAGATCAGCATCGCCGGAACCACGCCGAAGTTGACGAAATCGGCCAGTGAATCCAGTTCGGCGCCAAACCGCGAGGCGCTCTTGAGAAAGCGGGCGATGCGGCCGTCCATGGCATCCAGCACACCGGCGAAAATCACCGCCGCAACGGCCAGTTCGTAACGGCCCTCGATGCCCAAGCGAATGGCGGTCACGCCCATGCACACGGCCAGAAGCGTGATGATGTTGGGCAGCAGAAAGCGCACCGGCACCTGGCGGAACATGCCGCGGCGCTGTTCGGGTACCGTGGTTTTGCGGATATTGTCGTCGAGTTTGGACATCGCTGGCGCCTCAGTTGGCCCGCGCCGGGCGCGGTTGTTCGTCGGCCGCCAGATCGGCCAGCACGGTCTCGCCGGCGACGGCACGCTGGCCGATGCATGCCAGGGCGTTGCAGCCCGGCGGCAGGTAGACATCGACCCGGCTGCCGAAACGGATCAGGCCGAAGCGCTGGCCGGCCAGAAGCCGGTCGCCGGCATCGACGAACTTGACGATGCGCCGCGCCACCAGCCCGGCGATCTGCACGACCCCGATGCGAACGCCATCGGCCATCTCCAGGGTCAGGGCCTGGCGTTCGTTGTCCTCGCTGGCCTTGTCCAGTTCGGCGTTGATGAATTTGCCGGGCACGTAGTTGAGGGCCCGGATGGTCGCATCCACCGGGGCGCGGTTCACATGGACGTCGAACACGTTCATGAAGATCGATACCCTGGTGCGCTCCTCGCCATCGAGATCAAGCTCCGGCGGCGAGGGCACGGTTTCGATGGCGCTGATGCGGCCGTCGGCGGGGGCGATGACCAGGCCGTCGCGCAATGGCGTCACGCGCTCGGGATCGCGGAAGAAATAGGCGCACCACAGGGTCAGGATGACGCCGATCCAGCCGAACAGATCGGGCATGAAACTGAACAGCACCAGGGTTATGACCGCGAAAATGGCGACGAACTTGTAGCCTTCGCGGTGCACCGGCACCAATGCGGAGCGAATAGAGTCGATCAACGGGTCCATCTCCCTGCAATTCAACGCGCGTTGGCGTCAGACGGGCGGCACCAACAGGTTCTCCGTCGCCGGGGCGATGCGGGCGGTCTCCTCGGCCGACAGTCCGCGTTCGTCCTCGACCAGCTTGCGGCGCGCCTCGTCAGCCTCGCGCTGACGGTTCCACATGGTCTCATATACACCATGTGCCTTAAGCAAGTCTTCATGGCGGCCGCGCTCGACGATCCGGCCCTCTTCCAGCACGATGATCTCATCGGCATCGATGACGGTCGACAGGCGATGGGCGATGACCAGTGTCGTGCGGCCCTTGGACACCGTGCGCAGGGCCGCCTGGATGTCCTTTTCGGTCATCGTATCAAGCGCCGAGGTGGCTTCGTCCAGCATCAGGATCGGCGGTCCCTTGAGGATCGTGCGGGCGATCGACACGCGCTGCTTTTCGCCGCCGGACAGTTTTAGACCGCGTTCGCCGACCATGGCGTCATAGCCCTGCGGCAGGCTGGTGACGAAATCGTGAATCTGGGCCAGCTTCGCTGCGTCCTCGACCTCGTCGTCGGTGGCGTCGGGGCGACCGTAGCGGATGTTGTAGCGGATGGTGTCGTTGAACAGCACGGTGTCCTGGGGGACCATGCCGATGGCGGCGCGCAGGGAACCTTGCGTGACACCGGCAATGTCCTGGCCGTCGATCTCGATGCTGCCGCCGGTCAGTTCGTAGAACCGATACAGCAGCCGCGAGATCGTCGACTTGCCGGCGCCGGACGGTCCGACGATGGCCACCGTATGGCCGGCCGGCACCTCGAAAGACAGATCGCGGATGATCGGCCGTTCGGCATCGTAGGCAAAATTCACGCCCCGAAACGCGACCCCGCCGGTGCCGACTTCAAGCGGTCTGGCATCGGGGCGGTCCTGGATGTCCGGTGCGACCTTGAGCAGGTTGAACATGGCCTCGATGTCGATCAGGCCCTGCTTGATGT
>JAHEJE010000008.1:16269-24119 GCA_024639035.1 Alphaproteobacteria bacterium | reverse complement strand
TCGTCGATCTGGTTGAGTTCCAGCTCGAAGAACAGTAGGCCGATGGATATGTCGTTGAGCGCCTGCTGGGTGTCGCCGAAGAACTTGCCGCGGGCCGGGTCGGTGGTGTCGCCGACGTAGTGCAGCATGGCGTAGGATCCGAGCCGGCCGAGAAGATCGCTGAGGCTTTCGTACTCGGCAACGGCCCGGGCCAGCGTGCCGGCGCCGGCGGCATCGTTCAGTTGGCCGCGCCACTTGCCGGTAAAGGCCTTGGCGGCGGTGGCGGCCTCAGCCAGGTCGCGACCGAATTCCGGGCTGTCGGGGGCCGGATAGAGGTCTTCGAGCCGCCATTCGGGCAAAGTCCCGAGCGTAGCGGATCTGGCGGTAGCGGCGCTGTTGCCGGCGAAGACTGGACTTTCGATCATCGGGCGCTCCTGGACGGTCTGTGTGTGGGGCTACATATGGCCCAGCCGGTTCGAGCGCTCAAGGCGTAGATTGGTCAAATCGCCGCGTCTCATTGTGAGCCTGATCTTAAGCGCCTCTTTACCCTTGGATGGCACAGTGCGCTCAAGCAGCAGGATCTGTGGTGGTGAACGACCTGCATAATCTCGGGGGCGGATTATGCGGTCAAGTGATCGGGCCAGGACCGATGCACGGATACTTGCAGATACCAGTAGTGCGCACAGTAAACAATTCAGCCGGTAGGTCATGACGCATCGAATTCTCATTGTCGAAGACGATCCGACGCAGCGACGACTGCTTGAAGAAGCGGTCAAGCGGTTCGGGTGCACGGTGGCCGCCGCCGACAGCGGCGCAGCGGGCCTGGACTACCTGTCGGGACCGGACGGCAGCTCGATCGAACTGATCGTCCTCGACCTGGTGATGCCGGAAATGGACGGCATGGAGTTTCTCGAACACCTGGCCAGCCACCGAGTGCGGCTGCCGGTGATCATACAAACGGCACAAGGGTCGATCGAAACGGTGATCAAGGCGATGCGGGCCGGGGCCGACGATTTCGTCGTCAAGCCGGTCAGCCCGGAACGCCTGAAGGTGTCGATCCAGAACCTGTTGAAAGTCACGGCGCTGACCGAGGAGGTCAAGCGGCTCAACCAGAAGGTGTCCGGCGGACTGACCTTCGATGAGCTGATCGGGGCCGGCGCGGCGATGACCAATGTCAAACGCCTGGGCCGGCGTGGTGCTGCATCCAACATCCCGATCCTGATCGAGGGCGAATCGGGGGTCGGCAAGGAAATGGTTGCCCGCGCCATTCAGGGCGAGAGCGAACGGGCCGGCAAGGCGTTCGTTGCTGTGAACTGCGGAGCGATCCCGGAAAACCTGGTTGAAAGCACTTTGTTCGGCCATGAGAAGGGTTCGTTCACCGGGGCGACGGCCAAGCATATCGGCAAGTTCCAGGAGGCCGATGGCGGGACCCTGTTTCTCGACGAGGTGGCCGAGTTGCCGCTCGACATGCAGGTCAAGCTGCTGCGGGCGCTGCAGGAAGGCGAAATCGATCCGGTCGGGGGGCGCAGGCCGGTGAAGGTCGACATCCGGCTGGTCTCGGCGAGCAATCGCGACATGATCCAGATGGTCAAGGACGGGCAGTTTCGCGAAGACCTTTACTACCGGCTGAATGTCTACCCGATCCTGGTGCCGCCGCTGCGCGAGCGCATCGAAGATATTCCGGCGCTGCTCGAGCACTTCATCATTCGGTTTGCCGCCGAGGAGGGCCGCAAGGTGCGCGGCGTGACACCGCAGACCATCGAGATGCTGAGTGCCTACCAATGGCCGGGCAATGTGCGGCAACTGGAAAACACTGTGTTCAGGGCCATCGTGCTGTGTGAGGGCGATGTTCTGACTGTGGACGATTTCCCGCAAATCGCGGCACTGGTCGATGGTTATGAGGTGTCTATTCCAGCGGCACCGCAGCCGGCACCCAAGCCTGAATTGCCGTCTGGCCAGTCGGTGGTCATCGGCGGGCCGGACATTGCGGTCAAATCGGCCGGCGCAGAGGTGTCCGACGGCATGGCCTATGGCATTCCGGCAGTTTCGGAAGGCGGTCACATCCGCCGGCTCGAAGAAGTTGAAGCCGACATGATCCGGCTGGCGCTGCACCGGTATCGCGGGCAGATGTCGGAAGTGGCCCGTAAACTCGGCATCGGCCGGTCGACGCTGTACAGAAAAATGCGCGATCTGGGGCTTGATGCAAAGGCGTAACAGTCGCGCAAAAATTGACGCCTGGCTGGCGCTTGGCGATTGCACGGCATCCCCATGACGATTAGTGTGATGGCTAGAATTGCCTGAAGTTTGGCCGTTTCAGGGGAAAACTGACCTGAAGCGGCGATTTGTTGTGTTGAGTTGAGATCGACCGGGAGCACGTCATGGATCTTATGAAGCAAACCAGGAACGGCTTGTTGATGATGGCCTCCGCCGTTGCGGTTCTAAGTGGCGGCGCCGGGGTGACTTATGCTGATCGGGTTGAATCGCGGGACATCAGGTCGACCAGCAAACCGAGCCGGCCAGCCTACAACCGCAGCAACGACAACGGCGGTTTCTTCAACTTCCTTGACTTCTCGCGCCGGACGGTGCGGCGCGGCAACGGTGATTTCTTCGGGTCGGATCAGCCGAGGCGGCGGGTGCGGGCGACAGCCGGCAGCAGCGGATCGTTCAAACATTACACCTATACGCCGGACAGGCTTGTTGGATTGAGTGCGCCGGGGCTGCACCTGCCGTTGCCGGCGACCAGCGGCAGCGGTGATGCGATGCCAGCCGGCGCGCAAGGCCCTGTCGTCTACAAACTCGATGATTCACTGGCGCAAACGGTTTTCGATACGCTCAAGTCCGGGGCGACGCCGGTGCGGGTGACCAAGGCACAGCGCAAGGCGATCACGACGCTTTACCAGGATCGCGGGTTTACCGCGCTGTGGACGTCGATGGATGGTCTGGAAGCGAAAGCCCGGGCGCTGTTGACGGTTTTGCAGAAGGCCAGCGAGGAAGGTTTCGATGGCGATGTTTACCGCCTGCCGGTCGTTGCCGAGCAGGGATCGATCGATGCCGTGGAGAGCGATCTGGCCGCTATGGCCCGGTTCGACATCGAACTGACGGCACTTGCGCTGCGCTATGCGGCGAATGCCTCGGGGGGGATGATTACGCCGAACCGGTTGAGCGGCTATCACGATCTCAAACCGCCGAAGCTGGCGGCTGGCACAGCCCTGCGCCGGCTGACGCAAAGCGAACGGCCTGACCGCTACCTGATGTCGCTGCATCCCCGGCACCCCGCCTATGCGGCGCTGCGCCGGGCGCTGGCCGATGCCACGCAGAAGGTAGAGGTGGCAGACGTTCAGGAAACCATACCGGACGGCCCGACCCTGCGGCCGGGCACGACCGATTACCGTGTCGGCCTGGTGCGGGCCCGGCTGATCACGCTGGGCCATCTCGATGCCGGCGACCCGCAAGGCCAGGATGCCTCGATTGAGCCAACGGGGCAGGAACTGCCGGTGGCCGCGTCCAGCGAAGCGGTGGTGCAAGACGATTACGATGAGGCCGACAATCTGTACGACCAGCAGATGGTAGGTGCGGTGCGCGCCTTCCAGCGCGAGGCCGGACTGAGGCCGGATGCCCTGATCGGGCCGGCAACCTTGCGGGCGTTCAACGGCGAACGCCAGGAAAGTTTCGACAAGGCAGAGCGGCTGCGGTTGAACATGGAGCGTTTGCGCTGGCTGCCGCGCGATTTCGGGCGCCGGCACGTCTTCGTCAACCAAGCCTCTTACAAGCTGCAGGTGGTCGACAACGGGCGCACCGTGTGGCGCTCGAAGGTGATCGTCGGCAAGCCGAAGAACCAGACGTCGTTTTTTTCCGATGAAATGGAAACCGTGGTGTTCAACCCTTATTGGGGGGTGCCGCAGTCGATCATCGTGAATGAAATGCTGCCGAAGCTACAGAACGATCCGGGATACCTCGATCGCCAGGGTTATGAGGTCATCTCGTCCAGTGGACGCAAGATCAGTTCATACAATGTCGACTGGTGGTCGTATTACGACAAGGTGCCGGTCGGCGTGCGCCAGCCGCCGGGACGGCGCAACGCGCTGGGTGAGGTGAAATTCCTGTTTCCCAACAAACATGCGATCTATCTGCACGACACGCCGACCAAGAAGCTGTTCGAGCGCGGCCAGCGGGCGTTCAGCCATGGCTGTGTCAGAGTGCAGAACCCGCGCGAACTGGCCAAGGCGGTGCTCGGTTGGGGCGACAGCAAGGTCGCCCAGACGATCGCCACGGGCCGGAACACAAAAGTGCCGCTGACGAGCAAGTTCAAGGTGCACCTGACGTACTTTACCGCCTGGCCCGGAGCCGACGGTTCGGTGGACTATATGCGCGATGTCTATGGTCGCGATTCGCGGTTGATCAGCGCTGTGAACGCCACTCTGGCCAGCTATAACTGAGCCCGGCCCGGCCGCGGGCCTGCGCAGCTTTGTCGCAGGTTTTGTTGCAGTGCGGTCACAGTCGCGGGAATTCGCGAGTTTAATGGCCTGTTAAGTATGATGTGGCAGGATAATTCGATGAGTTTGGTTGCCTAAAGGTGGCCGCATTCTTGTGACAAATCCCTTTGTGGTGTAGTCCTTTTCAGGACGTGGGAGTAATACAAGGGGATCTTAGTGGGGAATCGGGGACATCTCCGGTCTTGTGAGTGAATGAGTTGGCGTAGCCTGTCTGCCGTATACCCTCCTTTATCCAGAATTTGCGTGATCAAAACGGTCAAGTCACATTTCGCAGTGGCCATCGCGGTCATCTTTTGCGTTTTGAGCGCGGCGGCCCTGCCTGCTGCGGCCGGTGAATCGCGCACGCTGTCGCTTTACATGGTGCACACCAAGGAAAACCTGACCGTCACCTACAAGAAAAACGGCCGCTACATCCCCTCGGCGATGAAGAAGCTCAACCATTTCCTGCGTGACTGGCGGCGCAACAAATCAACGCGGATGGACCCCAAGACCATCGACCTGATGTGGGAGCTGCATGCGGATCTGGGATCGCGCAAGCCGGTGCACATCATTTCCGGGTTTCGCTCGCCGTCGACCAATGCCATGCTGCGCAAGATCGGCCGCAAGGTGGCCCGGCGCAGCCAGCATATTCGCGGCAAGGCAATCGACATGTATTTCCCCGATGTTCCGACGTCGCGGGTGCGCGGCAGCGCCCTGGTGCGCCGGATCGGCGGTGTTGGCTACTATCCGCGTTCGGGCAAGAGTGGTTTCGTGCATATCGACTCGGGCACGGTGCGGCATTGGCCACGGGTGTCCAAGACCCGCATGGCCAAGATCTTGCGCAAACACAAGAAGACCGTTGGGGCCCGGCTTTACCGCAAGGGTCAGCCGGCTGTAATGGTGGCCTCGGCCGGTCCGACCAAGATTACCCCGAATGTTCAAAGAGCCCGCGCCGCAAGCGTTCATATCCCGGTGCCGCGGCCGCGGCCGATGGAGGTCCTGATGGCCGCAGCTGCGGCTGACGGCAGCCTGCAGATCACCCCGGCATCGGCGGAAGTCCCAAGCAAGAATTTCGGCGCCAAGCCGTCGGTCATTCGCGACAACTCGGTTGCCACGACGGCATCGCTGGGCGAGATGATCAAGCGTACGCTCGACATCGGCCAGCGCACCAACCGTTCGGCCAAGGGCAGCTTTGCCGCGGCGATCCGCAAGGGCGACGTGACCACGACGCCGCTGATCCGGCCGCTGGTGGCTTCGGCGCAACGCAGCGAAGAGGACGAGAAACTGTGGTGGCCAATGCGGCTGTTCACGTCCGTCGACAGCCTGATGCGTCGTGACGGTGCGCCGCAGCCGTTCACCAACGGCGCTTCGGTCGCGTCCCTCAGCGAAGCCGACGAAGCCTCGCTGCAGCGGATCATCGCCAGCCTGACCAATGACGCGGTGATCACCGAGACATCGGCGCCGGTGTCCGGCAAGGCCGACAAGCTGATCGTCAACCGCACGGGCAAGGGCGACCTCGTCGCACCGGCCTCACTGCCGGTGATGAAGCGGCGGACGTCGCAATACCGCAGCAGCGCCAAGTCGAGCAAGGTCGCCAGCAGCGAAGCAGCAGTGCTGCTGGAAGGCGTTCGCCCGCTGACGTTCGAGTGATCAACGTCTCTCTATTTCTTAGTGCCGGATTCGGACCGATTTGTCCGTAAGGCTGCGCAATGACCTGCGCTGGGGGTAAGTCATTCTACGTTGAAAACCCTGACTCGCCATTTCGGCGAAGGCCGGAATCCAGCGGGCTTTCCGGCAAGCCGCAGACCCAGACCCCGGCCTGTGCCGGGGTGACGCAGATTGGATACAAACCGCTTTGAATCTCCGTGCTCCGGCTGAGTGAACCGGAACCATTTTTTGTGGTCTTAGACCCCGCCGCCGCCATCTGAAGTCGGCTCAGGCGCCATGCCCAAGGCGTGCATGTAGAGGTCGAGCATGGCCTCTTCCTCTTCGCGTTCGGTGCGGTCCTTCTTGCGGATGGTAACGACCTTGCGCAGGATCTTGGTGTCGAAGCCGTTGGCCTTGGCCTCGGCATAAACCTCCTTGATGTCGCCGGCGATGGCTTTCTTGTCTTCTTCAAGCCGTTCGATGCGCTCGACCAGGCTCTTGAGCTGGCCCTGGGCGAAGGATGTCGTGCTGTCCATCAGTTGTCTGCCTTTGCTGTGACGTTGATCAGGTGTGTTTGGGATGGCTGAGCTCATACTGGGCAAGCTGGTCGGCGTTTGCCTCTGTCTGGTGCTGTTGCTTCCATTCGGCATAGGGCATGCCGTAGACGATTTCGCGGGCCGCTTCCTTGTCGAGGTCCAGGTTCATTTCCTCAGCGGCCTCGCGATACCAGTTCGACAGGCAGTTGCGGCAGAAGCCGCCGAGGTTCATCAGGTCGATGTTCTGCACGTCGGTCCGGCTGCGCAGGTGAGAAACCAGGCGGCGAAAAGCAGCGGCTTCCAGTTTGGTGCGGGTGGCTTCGTCAAGGTCGGTCATGGTCGTTCTCCATTGGCACCGGCTCGCGGTGCAGGGCCGGGTCGCAAATGATGTCCGGCAACAGGCCACCCAGGCGGTCGGCCCATTCGTCGATGCCGGCTTGATCGGCTATCAGGTCCTGCCTGATTTCCAGCAGGGTATGGGCCAGTCCGGTCTTGGTGCCGTGCCGGTCCATGGTGTCGCCGGGCAGGCCGCCGCTGTAGGGCTCGTTGTCGCCGACCACCAGATCGCGTTCGCGGCTGAGGCTGGCAATCAGCGGCTCGCTGAAACGGGGGTCGTTTTCGTCCCAGAGGATGCCGGCATGCCAGGGCCGCGGCAGGCCCTTCCAATGGGCGGTGAAGCTGTGGATGGACAGCAGCGCCGGGACGATACCGTTGCTGCGAAAGGTTTCGATCAGGCCGGTGATGTCGGCATGGTAAGGGGCGTAATAACGCGCGATGCGGGCTTCGCGCTCGGCCTGGTCAATCGTTGCGTTGCCGGGAACGATGGCACCGTCGGAGATCTTCATGATCATCGTCGGGTCATCGAGGCCGCGGTTCGGGTCGATGAGCAGGCGTGAATAGTGGGTCAGCATGGCCGGCACGCCCAGCTTGGCGGCGAGCTGGCGGGTGACACCCTCAACGCCGATGTCAAAGGCGATGTGACGGGTGAATTCCGAGCCCGGCAGGCCGAGCGAGCCATAGCGCGGCGGCAGTGCGTTGCGGGCATGGTCGCACAGCAGGATCAGGCCGGGCGCCATGTCGCCGGCGATGATCTCGTGGCTGGTGGAATCGTCGCCGGGCACGTCGGCGACAAAAGACTCCACACGGGTGGTGTGACACTGGTTCAGCATATCCGACAATCGTTATAGGTCCGGCGGGCGCACAGATAAAGCGGCTG
>JAHEJE010000008.1:0-16169 GCA_024639035.1 Alphaproteobacteria bacterium | reverse complement strand
TGGCTGGTGGAATCGTCGCCGGGCACGTCGGCGACAAAAGACTCCACACGGGTGGTGTGACACTGGTTCAGCATATCCGACAATCGTTATAGGTCCGGCGGGCGCACAGATAAAGCGGCTGTGCGCATTCCTTCGGAATATATGGTTGAAAACCATCGGTGTTTGAAGCCATCGTAGTGCCAATTTTGGCGTGCTAACTCAATGACAATCTGTTGCGGGCAGCTGTCAAATTTGTTGGAATGGCAGTGTGGCCGCAATTCACGTCTGGACTGTGACCGAAGGAATGCTATGAAGGGTTCGTTCAATTTTTGGGAGGCGGCTTCTACCATGTATCGATTGTCCCAGATAGCGCTTGCAACGGCATTGCTATTTGCGCCAATGACCACAGATGCCCGGGCGGATCTGAAGTTGTGCAACAATACCGAAAGCCGGGTCGGCGTGGCGCTCGGCTACAAGGATCAGCAAGGCTGGGCCAGCGAGGGCTGGTGGAACACCGGGCCGAATGCCTGCGAGACCCTTTTGAAGGGTCCGCTGATCGCGCGTTACTACTACATTTATGCGGTGGACTACGACAAGGGCGGCTCTTGGGGCGGCAAAGCGGCGATGTGCACCCGCGACAAGCTGTTCACTATTCGCGGTCTGAAGAACTGCACCGAGCGCGGCTATCAGAAGACCGGCTTCTTCGAAGTCGACACCGGCGAAGAGATCGACTGGACGATCTCGCTGTCCGGCACCAAGACCCAGCAGCAGACCACGCAGTGAGGCGCAACCGCAAGGTCAAGATCATCGCAACGCTGGGACCGGCATCGTCATCGCCTGAGATGATTGAGGAGCTGTTCCTGGCCGGTGTGGACGTGTTCCGCATCAACATGAGCCACTCCTCGCATGCCGGGATGAGCGAGCTGCTTACGATCATCCGGCGGCTGGAGGCAGAGCATGACCGGCCAATCGGCGTGCTGGTCGACCTGCAGGGCCCAAAGCTGCGCATCGGCTCGTTCAGGGCCGATGAGGTGACGATCAAGGCCGGTGATACCTTTGTTCTCGATGACAACCCCGACCCGGGCGATGAAACCCGCGTCCACCTGCCGCATCCTGAAATCTTTCAGGCGATCAAGCCGGGCGAGCACCTGCTGCTGAACGACGGCCGGCTGCGGGTCGAGGTGATCAAGGTGTCGAAGGGCAAGATCCTGACCCGGATCATCTTCGGTGGCGAATTGTCGGCCCGCAAGGGTGTCAACCTGCCGGATACGATTGTGCCGCTGGCGGCGCTGACCGAAAAGGACCGGGCCGATCTGGAGTTCGCCTGCGATCAGAACATCGACTGGCTGGCGCTGTCGTTCGTGCAACGCCCGGAAGATGTGGCCGAAGGGCGCAAGATGGTGCGCGGCCGGGCCGGGCTGATGGTGAAGGTTGAAAAGCCGGCGGCGCTCAATCAAATTGACGAGATCCTGCAACTGTCGGACAGCATCATGGTGGCGCGCGGCGATCTTGGAGTCGAGCTGCCGCTGGAGGCGGTGCCGGGCTGGCAGAAGCGCCTGATCCAAAAGGCGCGGCGGGCCGGCAAGCCGGTGGTGGTCGCCACCCAGATGCTCGAATCGATGATCGACGAGCCGGTGCCGACCCGCGCCGAGGTGTCCGATGTCGCCAATGCGGTGTTCGACGGTGCCGATGCGATCATGCTGTCGGCCGAATCGGCGATGGGCAACTGGCCGCAGAAGGCGGTCGCGACCATGGACAAGATTGCCCGTTCGGTTGAGGGTGACGTTATCTACCGCGAGTACATCCACGCTGAGGATGTGCTGCCCGAGCCGACCAGTGCCGATGCCATTTCGGCGGCGGCGCGCACGGTGTCCGCGACGCTCAACCTGGCGGCGATCGTGTGTTATACGGGCTCCGGTTCGACCGGATTGCGCGCGGCGCGCGAGCGACCGGAAGTGCCGATCATCGCGCTGACACCGTCGCAGGCGACCGGGCGGCGGCTGTCGATCGTGTGGGGCCTGCACTGCGTCCTGACCGAAGATGCGCGAAATCTCGACGACATGGTTTCGCGGGCCTGCCGGATCGCGCTGGAAGAAAAGATTGCCAAGGCCGGCGAGCGGATCATCATCACCGCCGGGGTGCCGTTGGGAACGCCGGGCGCCACCAACATGTTGCGGATCGCCTATGTCGGGCAATTCGCCCAGACCGACCAGCAGGCGTCGCTGATCTGATGCTCAACAGGCTCTAAACCGTGGGCGGTCGCGGGGTTTCGGCGAGGTGGCCGCGTTTTGTCCAGACATGTGCCCCGGCAGGGCCAGCGACGGCTTTGCCGCGCCAGGCCCTGGGAACGCGCAGCCAGGAGTGCCGTTCGAAGGTCTCGCCGCCTTCCTCAAAGCTACCATGCAACACCAGAATTTCGGCACCGTCGGGAGCCGATATAGGGATGTCGACCGCCGGTGCCCAGCGCTCCAGCGCCACCTCTTCGCGCGGATCGGCGAACAGCGGCATGACCTCAACCCCGGGCCGGGCAGGGTCGGGCGCGTAGGCCCGGCCGGTGGTGTCGATCTTGACTTCGGTGCGGTCGTCGGGATCGAACTGCCACAGCTTGACAAAGATGGTGCAGCCGGGTTCGGAGCCTGGTGTGTGGTGCGACCGGGGCGGGTTGCGGATGTAGCTGCCGGCGGGAAAATCGCCGTGCTCGTCCTGAAACACACCGTCGAGAACGAGAAACTCCTCACCGCCGGCGTGAACGTGGGGTGAGAATTTGCTGTGCGGGGCAAAGCGCACAATGGTGGTTGCGCGGGCAACCTCGCTGCCGAGGCGGTCGAGCATGCGCCGGTCGACGCCGGGCATGGGCGAGGCGACCCAATCGAGCCGGCCGGCATGGACCGCGACACGTCGGTCGAAATCGGCATTGAGTTCCATGGCAGGGGCCTCCGAAAGATGCGCTGTGCTGACCGGTCCGGTCAGATGCGCTGTTCGAACTCGCTTTCGAGTTCCTTGACGGCGCGGCTTGCTGCCGGCAGATGCGGGTGTATTGCCAGGGCGCGGCGGAAGGCCTTCAGGGCCGCCTCCTGGTCGCCCTGTTCGCGCTTGATGAGCCCGAGGCCGGACAAGGCGCCGAAATGGCGCGGTTCAAGCTCGAGCACCCGTTCGATGTCGGCCATCGAGTTCTTGAAATCGCCGTCGAGATAGTAGGATGTGGCCCGCTTGTTCCAGGCTTCGGCGAAGTCGGGCTTGATTTCAATCGCCGTGTCGAGCAGGCGGATGGCGACGCGGAAGTTGCTCGCGGCCATGGCCTTGGCGGCCTGACCGAGCAGGGCGTTGGCGGTCGGGCTGGAGGACTGCGACCACAGGCCCCAGATCGCCTTTTCGACGACCTGTGCGGTCTTGACGTCCTCAGCCTGGTGCAACTGACCGAACAGGCGGTCGAGCAGCATGTCCGGATTAACCTTGCGGTCGACGCGGGGCTGCGGTTGTTGTTGCGGCACCGGGGGTTGCGGCAGTTCACCAGAGGTCTGGGCGGCTGCAGCGGATGCGAACATCAGCGCAACCGCCGGGGCGAGAAGTGTATGAGCGATGTTCATGGCGATCATGATACACCAGGGCGGCGCCCAACAAAATCAAAACGCCGCGAGAGGGGTCTCATCGCGGCGCGTTGGCATTCATAACCGGCAGTAGCCGGGCGGGTCAGCCCTGGCGGGCCTTGAACCGGCGGTTGGTTTTGTTGATGACGTACAGCCGGCCGCGGCGGCGCACGACGCGGTTTTCGCGATGGCGCTTGGCCAACGACCTGATCGAATTGCGGATCTTCATGGTGTTCACCCGGACATAAGGACGAGGGCGACCCCTGGGCCGCCGGAAATCTTGCGAGAACATAGTTGCGGTGCACAAAGTTGTCAACCGGTGTGAAGGCCCTTGAACACCGGCGTGGCCGGGTGCACATGGAGCCGATGATGGAATGGGCGGTGACGGTTGTGGCATTGATTGGCGGCGCGGTTCTGGCCGGCACCATGGCGTGGCTGGAAAAGCGTCCGCGCACCGACCTGAAGCCGCGGATGGTGCCGACGACGCCGGTGATGTTCATCGGCGTGCTGATCGCCATCATGGCGCTGGTGCATATTCTGACGCTTGCCGGCATCGACGTGCCAAAGCGCGGGCGGTGATGCAGCGCCGAAATTTTTTGACCTTTTCCGGTTACCCCCTGCCGACCCCGGCAAGTCCCGGGGAGGTGACAAGGGGGGCGATGGTTGCTTTTCGCTAACCGGCGACCAGGCTCTTGGTCTTCATGGCGGCGGTGATTTCATCGAGGATGGCCGGGTCGTCGATGGTGGCCGGCATGGTCCAGTCCTCGCCATCGGCGATCTTGCGGATGGTGCCGCGCAGGATCTTGCCGGAACGGGTCTTTGGCAGGCGCGGCACGTTCATGACGATGCGCAGGGCGGCAACGGCACCGATCTTCTCGCGCACAAGCTGGACGCACTCGCGCTCGATTTCCTCGGTGGTGTGGCCGGCGCCGGCCTTGAGGACGACAAAGCCGATGGGGATCTGGCCCTTCAGCTTGTCGGCGATGCCGACGACGCAGCATTCGGCGACGTCTTCGTGGCCGGCCAGAACCTCCTCCATGCCGCCGGTCGACAGGCGGTGGCCGGCGACGTTGATGATGTCGTCGGTGCGGGCCATGATGTAGAGATAGCCGTCTTCATCCTTGTAACCGGCATCGGCGGTTTCGTAATAGCCGGGGAAGGCCGACAGGTAGCTTTCCTTGAAGCGGGCGTCGTTGTTCCACAGCGTCGGCAGGCAGCACGGCGGCAGTGGCAGCTTTACGCAGATGGCGCCGAGTTTGCCGGGGGCGAGCGGCTGGCCGGCCTCGTCGAGGACATCGATGTCGTAGCCCGGCATGGCGACGGCCGGTGAGCCGTATTTGACCGGCAGGGCACCGAGGCCCATCGGGTTGCCGGCGATGGTCCAGCCGGTCTCGGTCTGCCACCAGTGATCGATGACCGGAACCTTCAGCTGTTCCTCGGCCCACTGGATGGTGTCGGGATCGGCCCGCTCGCCGGCCAGGAACAGGGTCCGCATCGAGGAGACATCGTACTTTTTCAGATAGTTCGCCTCGGGATCCTCCTTGCGGATGGCGCGGAAGGCGGTGGGGGCGGTGAACAGGGCGGCGACCTTGTAGTCTTCGATCACCCGCCAGAAGGTGCCGGGATCGGGGGTGCCGACGGGCTTGCCTTCAAAGACAATGGTGGTGGCGCCATGCAGCAGCGGGGCATAGACGATATAGGAATGGCCAACGACCCAGCCGACATCGGATGCAGCCCAGAACACCTCGCCCGGCGCGATGCCGTAGATGTTGAACATCGACCACTTGAGGGCAACCATGTGGCCGCCGTTGTCGCGCACCACGCCTTTTGGCTCACCGGTGGTGCCGGAGGTGTAGAGGATGTACAGCGGGTCGGTTGCGGCGACGGTTACGCAATCGGCCCTTGCGCCTTGCGCCCTGGCGGCGTCGACGGCGGACTGCCAATCGACATCGCGGTCGCCGTGGAGTTCGGCAAGTGCCTGCTCGCGCTGCAGAATGAGGATTCTCGCCGGCTTGCTCTTTGACAACTCGACGGCCTGATCGAGCAGCGGCTTGTAGGCGATCACGCGGCCCGGCTCGATGCCGCAGGACGCCGACAGGATGGCCTTGGGTTTGGCGTCGTCGATGCGGGTTGCCAGCTCCTTGGGGGCAAAGCCGCCGAACACCACCGAATGGACGGCGCCGATGCGGGCGCAGGCCAGCATGGCGAACAGGGCCTGCGGGATCATCGGCATGTAGACGATGACACGGTCGCCCTTGGAAACGCCAAGATCGTTCAGAACGGCAGCCAATGTGGCAACCTCATCAAGGAGCTGGGCGTAACTGTAGGAGGCCTTGGCGCCGGTGATCGGCGAATCGTAGATCACCGCCGGCTGATCGCCGCGCCCGGCTTCGACGTGGCGGTCTATGCAGTTGTAGCAGGTGTTGCACTCGGCGCCGACGAACCAGCGGTCGAGGTTGTCGACGCGGGCATAAACCTCATCGGCGGTGCGGGTCCAGTCGATTTCCTT
The DNA here is from genome assembly GCA_024639035.1 of Alphaproteobacteria bacterium. Classification (GTDB taxonomy): domain Bacteria; phylum Pseudomonadota; class Alphaproteobacteria; order Rhizobiales; family Aestuariivirgaceae; genus JAHEJE01. The sequence goes on along the minus strand of JAHEJE010000008.1, from coordinate 10,094 downwards.
TGCAGCTTCCGCCCAAAAGCCGGCCGGATCCTGTTTCCAACTGTGGTAAGTATCGTGATAGCGACTCATTTCTCAGCACTCCCGCACACTGCTTCCCCTAGGGTATTGACCGTTGAACACTTTCACGGAATTGCCGGTGCTATGCAAGCGCCGAGGGCTACAACTATGGCAGTAGTCCGTTGGAACGAGGCCTGGCGCAGCGCCTCGGCGGGGGCGATTAACATCATTGCAAGACCTTTTTGGCTATAGTTTTCAGGGCTTTTCTGGGGAAGTTTTGAAACCATGCCGCAATCGGCAGTATTGACAGATAGTGCGGCGCGGGCGGGCTGGCGGCGATATGCCGATGCGGCGGTCTTGGGCCTCAGGGCGCACCTCGTCATCCTCATCATTCCGTTGACGTTCCTGGCCGTCAGCACGGTCATGACGGCAGGTCTCGACGACCCGCAGCGGGCGCCGGTCCTGGCGCTGATCCGGGCCATGTTGACAGTGACGCTGCCGGCGGCGCTGGTGGCACTGTTCTTTGTCCGGCTGTTCCAATATGCGGTGTACATCAAGCCCGACAGCGCTGTGAAACAGCTTGGCCGCGACATCAAGGTGCTGTTTACCTCGCCGGCGCTGTTCATCAACGCCCTGCCGGCGGTCGCGGCGATGATCATCCACAACAAGGCGGCGATCGAGATGAAGGCGAGCATTCCGGCGCTCAATCCGTTCTCGTGGGATGTGTTCTTTGCCGGGCTCGACCGGGCAATGCATTTCGGTGTCGATCCATGGCGGCTGCTGCAGCCGCTGCTGGGCTATCCGGCTGTCACCTTCATGATCAACAATCTGTACAATTTCTGGTTCCTGCTGATGTTCGGCATGTGGTTCTGGTTTGCCTTCAAAAGCCGGCACAGCGAGGTCCGCGACCGGTTCTTCATCGCTTTCACGCTGACCTGGTTCATCGGCGGCGGCATCATGGCGGTGGTGTTCTCATCGGCCGGTCCGGTGTACTACGGCAATCTCGGCCTCAGCCCCAATCCGTTTGCCGAGCTGATGGCCTATCTGCATGGCGTGAACGACAATGTCATCGCGCTGTGGGCGTTGAATACCCAACAGATGCTGTGGGACGGCTATACCGGGGTTGAAAAGAACTTCCTCGGCATCTCGGCGTTTCCCAGCATGCACAATGCGGTGGTGACGGTGTTCGTGTGTGCTGCCTGGCAGGTCAACCGCGGTTTCGGCCAGGCGGTGGCGGTCTATGCGGCCTTCATCCTGATCGGTTCGGTGCATCTGGGTTGGCATTATGCGCTCGACAGCTACGCCGGCATCGCACTCGGCCTGGCCGGTTGGTGGGTGGCCGGGTTCATCTCGCGCTGGCATGCCCGGCAGCCCTGGGTGCGGGACTATCAGCGCGCTCTGGCGGCACTGGCGCGGTAAATCGAAACCCTGACGAAAGCTTCATTGCATTGGCGGCGCAAGTTTGCTTTTTTGCGTTGCACCAGCAGGTTGTTTTCAGGGGTTCAGCAGCATGGCTCGAGCATACGAAGTTGATCTGGACAAGAACGCGGCCAACTACCAGCCGCTGACACCGCTGACCTTTCTGGCCCGCTCGGCGGCGGTCTATCCCGAACACACGGCGATCATTCACGGCGGCCTGCGCTATTCCTACAAGGAATTCTATGCCCGGGCCCGCAAGCTGGCGAGCGCCCTTGCCGCTGCGGGCATCGCGCATGGCGATACGGTGTCGGCAATGCTGGCCAACACGCCGGCGATGCTGGAAGCGCATTACGGGGTGCCGATGTGCGGTGGGGTGCTGAACACGCTGAACACCCGGCTCGATGCGCAGGTCATCGCGTTTTCGCTCGATCACGCCGAAACCAAGGTGTTGATCACCGACAGGGAATTTTCCGCCACGGTGAAGGAAGCGCTGACGCTGACCAAGTCGGCCAAGCCGCTGGTGATCGATTATGACGATCCGCAGTTCGATGTCGGCGGTGAGTTGCTTGGCGACATGGAGTACGAGGCGTTCATCGCCGATGGCGACGCGGACTTCGCCTGGCAGATGCCGGAAGACGAATGGCGGGCGATCTCGCTGAACTACACCTCCGGCACGACCGGAAACCCGAAAGGCGTGGTCTATCATCACCGTGGTGCCTATCTGCTGGCCCAGGGCAACGCGATCACGGCATCAATGCAGAAGCACCCGGTCTACCTGTGGACGCTGCCGATGTTCCATTGCAACGGCTGGTGTTTTCCGTGGACGCTGTCGGTCATCGGCGGCACCCATGTGTGTCTGCGCTGGGTGCGAGCCGATGCGATCTGGCAGGCGCTGGCCGAGCACCGGGTGACCCACTTGTGCGGCGCGCCGATTGTCATGGCGACGATCCTGAATGCGCCGGATGACGACAAGCGGGCGCTGGATCATGTGGTGGAGTTCTTTACCGCCGCGGCACCGCCACCGGAGGCGGTGCTGGCGGCGATGAGCGAGGCAGGGTTCAACGTGACCCATCTGTACGGCCTGACCGAGACCTACGGTCCGGCGGTGGTCAACGATTGGAACGCCGCCTGGGACGCGTTGCCGCCGGGCGAGCGGGCGACCAAGAAAGCCCGTCAGGGGGTGCGCTATGCGGCCTTGGAGGGGCTCGACGTGATCGACCCTGAGACCATGACGCCGGTGCCGCGCGACGGCGAGACCATCGGCGAAGTGATGTTCCAGGGCAACATCGTGATGAAGGGCTACTTGAAGAATCCGGCAGCCAGCGCCGAGGCGTTCGGCGGCGGCTGGTTTCATTCCGGCGACCTCGGTGTGATGCACCCGGACGGCTATATCCAGCTCAAGGATCGCTCCAAGGATATCATCATCTCCGGTGGCGAGAACATTTCCTCGATTGAGGTCGAGGATGCGCTGTACAAGCACCCGGCGGTGCAGGCCGCCGCAGTGGTCGCCAAGCCGGACGACAGGTGGGGCGAGACGCCGTGCGCCTTCATCGAGGTCAGGCCCGGAGCAGAGCTGAGCGTGGACGAGGTGATGGCCCATTGCCGTGACAACCTGGCGCGTTTCAAGTGCCCGCGGCATGTGGTTTTCGCCGAATTGCCGAAGACGTCGACGGGAAAGATCCAGAAGTTCAAACTGCGTGAGATGGCCGCCGACGTGTAAACGACGGCCGCTTGGCTCAGCATGGTTAACGGGGCGGAAAACCGACCCCCCTTTGGGTCCGGGATCGGTGCAAGACTTCAATCATTACACTTTGCGGTAGTGATTGACCCTGGCGGGTTTTGAGCGTTCTATGGCATCACACATCCCCTTGTGTACATGCGAACTGTCAAACTTCACAGGCGGCACAGCCCACATCGTGCCGCCTTTTTTGTTTTCGCGGACCGGCGATCATCGCATGTCATAAGACCGGTCAGTGCCGCTATAATGCGGTCGCGAATCACTTTTGACCGAAGAGCGAAAACGGCAGGCGCGCGGCATGACACCGGACGAACTCAGGCAACCCTTGCGGCGTCGCAGTCTGCGGGAAAAACTGCGGGCCATGCGGCCCTCGGCGCTGATGTCGGTGAGCGTGCTGGTGGTCGGCTGTTTTGCTGCGGCCGGGGTGTGGGCGGTGCGCACCGTGCCGGACAAGACTGGCGAGCCAACCGTTACGGTGAAGATCGAGAAGGTCGACCCGATCGTCACGTCATCGGTTGAAGCAGAGCCTGACCCTGATGAGGCAGATGCATCTCCGGATGTTTCCGACGAGCCCTACGATGCTTCGCGCGAGACCATCGATCTCGATTTGTCCAACAGCGACGAGCGCCAGGAGGCGGCGCTGGTGCGGCCGGTGCGTCAAAGCCTCGTGGCGGCGCCGCGCAAGTCGGTATCCGAGCGCGGCCCGCACGGTCTGCTGCCGAAGATATCGAAGAAGGGCAAGAAGCCGTGGTTGGTCTACGGCGCCAAGGTGAAGACTTCGACACTACGCTCGGCGACGCCGAAGGTTGCCATCGTGCTGGGCGGCTTGGGGCTCAACGGCAAGCTGACGCAGCAGGCGATCAACGAACTGCCGTCGGAAGTGACGCTGGCATTTGCGCCCTATGGCAAGCGCCTGCAGGGCAAGATCAACGAAGCGCGGGCCGCCGGGCACGAGGTCATGCTGCAACTGCCGATGGAGCCGTTCGGGTATCCGAGCATCGATCCCGGGCCGAGGACGCTTCTGGCCTCTGCCAACAGCGCCAAGACGATTGATGACCTGAAGTGGCACATGAGCCGGTTTTCCGGCTACACCGGGGTTATCAATTATCTCGGCGCCAAGTTTACCTCGGAAGGCGAAAATTTCGCTCCGGTGCTCAAGGAGTTGAACCGGCGCGGTCTGATCTATCTCGACGACGGCACCTCGCAGCGCTCGCTGGCCGGCGCGCTCGGCCAGGTGATCGGCATCCCGGTGCGGACGGCAGTGGAAGTGATCGACAGCGATGCCACTTACAATGCGGTCAGCGCGGCACTGGCACGGCTTGAGGAAAAGGCCGCCCGCGACGGATTTGCAATCGGCGTGGGAACCGGCCTTGCGACCACGCTCGATGCGCTCGGTTCATGGTCGCGGGACCTTTCAGCGCGCAATATCATACTAGTGCCGGCCAGTGCCCTTTACCGGCCACAGGCCGGGTGAAAAATCCGGTTTCATTTGTGAGAGACAATCCGCCATGACGTCACATGATGACCTGCCCTACCGCCCCTGTGTCGGGGTCGTGCTGTTCAACCGGGAACGACTGGTGTGGGTCGGCCACCGTATCCAGCAGTTCAAGGACGACGAGGCGACCGGCATCGGCATGTGGTGGCAGATGCCGCAAGGCGGCGTCGACAAGGGCGAGGACCTGCGCGAAGCGGCGCGGCGCGAACTGACCGAAGAAACCGGAGTGAGATCGGCGGAAATCATCGCCGAAGCGCCGGACTGGTTCTACTATGATCTGCCGCCGCAACTGGTCGGGGTGTCGTGGAAGGGCCGGTATCGCGGGCAGAAACAGCGCTGGTTCGCCATGCAACTGACCGGAGATGACAGCGAAGTCGATATCTCCGGCATCGGCCACAAACCGGAGTTCGACGACTGGCGCTGGGCGCCGCTGGCCGATCTGCCGGAGTTGATCGTGCCGTTCAAGCGCAACGTCTATGTGCAGGTTGTGGCGGCATTCGCGCATCTGGCGGCATAGGCCGATCCAATCAAATCTTCGTTGCTGACCGGGTGCAGGATTGATCGCCGGGTGTACTCGGTGCTAGGACTGTCTGTGCGGAAGGTGAAGCGCGCGATGCGCTTTTGAGAGGGTCGGGCAGTCTTGGGTCAATCGAACCGGTAACGGAAGTCACTTCACCTTCATGCGTATCAGGCTCTTGTTATTGTGGATATTCGCGAGCGTTATGGCGCTGCCGGCGCACGCCGCGCCGAGCCTGGTGTTCGATGCGCGCTCCGGCGAGGTGCTGCTGGCGCAGGAGGCCGGTGAGGCGTGGCATCCGGCATCGCTGACCAAGCTGATGACGACCTATCTGACGTTTCATGCGATCAAGGTCGGCCGGCTGAAACTCGACCAGAAGATCGTCATTTCCAAGCGGGCGGCCAAGGAGCCGCCGAGCAAGCTGGGAATGAAGCCGGGCAGCAAGATCTCAGTGGATTTCGCCATCAGCTATCTGCTGGTGCGCTCGGGCAACGATATCGCGGTGGCGTTGGCCGAAGCGGTGGCCGGGGATGTCGAAAGCTTCGTGGAACTGATGAACGCGGCAGCGCAGCGTCTCGGTATGACGGCAACGCATTTCGTTAATCCGCACGGGCTGCACGATCCAGCGCAGGTGACCACGGCGCGCGACATGGGACTGCTTGCGGCCACGCTGGTGCATGAGTTTCCGGAATATCGTTCGTTCCTGGCCAAGCCGTTCGTCAAGATCGGCAAGAAGAAGCTGCGCAACCGTAACCGGCTGATTGGACGTATGAAGGGTGCCGATGGCATGAAGACCGGGTTTGTGTGTGCCTCCGGCTTCAACCTGGTGGCCAGCGCCACCCGCAACGGTCGCCAACTGGTTGCCGTGGTGATGGGCCACAAGAGTGCACCGGCGCGCACCGAAGCTGCTGCATTGCTGCTTGAAGCCAGCTTCGCCAAGAACGGCGAAAGCTATCTTGGCGAAGGCGGTCGCATCACCCAGATCGAGAATGTTGCCGGCGAGCCGCAGAACATGCGTGCCGACGTATGTAAACGGCTGGGGGTCAAACTGATCAAGCCGGCCGAAACCCAAGGCTGGGGCGTGACACTGGGCAAATACAAGAACCTGGCTATCGCCGATGCGCTTCTCAATGCTGAAATCGTGCTGACCCGCAGCCTGATCGACACCGGCAAGGCCGGCGTGATGCGGATACCGTTCACCAAGACCTACGCGGCCACGCTGTGGGCGATGAACGAAACCAATGCTCAGGATCTGTGCACGCACTTGAAGGCTCGTAATCGCTCATGTGAGGTGATGGAGCCAAAGGGTTTTGCCGAACTGGCCAGCAAATCCAAGGCCGAAGAGGTCAAGCGCAAGAAGCGGCTTGCCGCCAGGAAGGCGAAGAAGGCCAAGAGGAAGAAAAAACGGCGGAAAAAGAAGAAGAAAAATTAGCTGCGCAGTCGGCGATTGTACGGATATATGCATGCCATGACAGACAATGCGACATCCGCCGGCCCGCTGCCGGTTTCGGTCTTGACCGGTTTTCTGGGGGCCGGCAAGACCAGCCTGCTCAACATGCTGCTGAACGATCCGGCGATGGCCAACACGGCCGTCATCATCAACGAGTTTGGTGAGATCGGACTTGACCACCTGCTGGTCGAAACGGCGGACGACGATGTGTTCGAGATGGCCTCGGGCTGTCTGTGCTGCACGATCCGCGGCGATCTTGTCGATACGCTGATCCGGCTGATCGAGCGGCGCGACGCAGGCGAGATCAAGGCGTTCGACCGGGTGGTGATCGAAACCACCGGCCTGGCCGACCCGGCGCCGGTGCTGCACACGATCATGAACCATCCCTATCTGTTGCAGCGCTACCGGCTGGAAGGCGTCATCACGGTGGTCGATGCCTACAACGGCCCCGATACGCTTGACGCTCATGGCGAGGCGGTCAAGCAGGTCGCGGTCGCCGACCGCATCGTGCTGACCAAGGCTGACCTGCTGACCGGCGTTGCTGGAGAAAACCAGCTGTTCGATATCGTCGGACGGCTGCGCAAGCTCAATCCGGCGGCGCGACTCCTGGAGGTGCAGCGCGATGTTTCACCGGACAGGCTGTTCAACTGCGGTTTGTACGATCCCGAAACCAAGGCACCGGATGTGGCGCGCTGGCTGGCGGCGGACGCCTACGAGGTGCCGGAGCGGGCGGCGCGCGGCAGGCGCCGGCGCAGGTCGTCGGGGCATGATCATACCGATCACCATCATCATGACGTCAACCGGCACGACGATCACATCCGCTCGTTCTCGATCAGCAACGATAAGGCTATCAGCCTGTGGGGTTTTGAGCTGTTTCTGGAATTGCTCAGGAGTTATCACGGGCCGAACCTGCTGCGGGTCAAGGGTATCGTCAAACTGGACGACGACGAGGAGCGGCCGATGGTGATCCATGGGGTGCAGCATATCTTCCATCCGCCGTCGCGGCTCGATGGCTGGCCGGACGACGACCGGCGCTCGCGGCTGGTGTTCATCACCAACGACATCGCCCGCGAAGAGCTGGACAAGCTGTTCAAGGCGTTCACCGATCCGGTGCGTGGCGGAGCCGACGCTTTTCGCGACGACACGCTGTCTTTGCGGCGGGGCGATGAGGCATGAGCGACCCGGCAATCAGGGTCTACGGCCTGAAGAATTGCGACAGCTGCCGCAGGGCGGTGAAGTGGTTGCGGGCAGCCGGGCAGGGGTTTGCCTTCATCGATGTCCGAGCCGACGATCTGACCCGGGCCGATGTCGCGCGCATCGTCGCCGGCGCCGGTGCCGATAAGACGCTCAACCGCAAGAGCGCAACATGGCGCCAGCTTTCAGAAACCCAGCGTGCGGTTTCAACCGACCAGGATGTCGTCGATCTGATCGTGCAGCACCCGACGCTTCTGAAACGACCGGTGGTCGAACTGGTTGATGAATTCATCGTTGGTTTCGCCGCTGCGGAGCAGGCCGACTTGGCGGCAAGACTCGCCTGAACCGGCTTCCCGGCTCATGCGAGGGAGTCAGGTGTCATGAGTTTTACGAATGACAAAAACCAATTCGCCATTGTCCTGGCGGGAGTCGAGCAGCTCGTGGCCGGCTTCGCTGCAAAAATGCGGAAAATCGATAACGGCAGCCGGGTCGGTCGCAATGACTTTCAGAATTTCCCCGTTTTCCATTGTTTTCAAGCGTTTTCTGGCCTTCAGAACCGGCAGCGGGCAGAGCATGCCACGGACGTCTATGGTGAGCTGTTCGGTTGCGGTTGCGCTTGTGTCGTTAGCCGTCATGGTATAATCCAATAATGCATAATAATCATTGCCCGATCATTCGGGACCGATCTGGCCGAGCTTTGATACCATAACGGAACGAAGTTGGCATCGTGAAGGGAGCTTGCACCGCCCGGCGGGCTTGAGTGGCAGATGAACCAGCATATAAATCCGAAGACCATCAAGCCGGTGCGACCCGGGCGCGGCGGCAAGGCCAAGGCACGGGCGTTTCCCAAAGGACGGCAGACCGATCCGGCCGCTCTGGCACAGATCGAGAAGCTGCTGAAAGGCAAGTCGCTGCAGCGCGATTTGCTGATCGAGCACCTTCACGTCATTCAGGACAAGTACGGTCATCTGTCGGCAGCACATCTGGCGGCGCTGGCTGTGCTGATGCGGCTGGCGCAGGCCGAGGTCTACGAGGTGGCGACGTTCTATCATCATTTCGATGTGGTGAAGGAAGGTGAAGCCGCACCGGCGGAGGTGACGATCCGGGTTTGCGACTCGCTGTCGTGCGAGATGGCCGGCGCACAGGACATCATCAAGAAACTCGGCGACAAAGCACCGAAATATGTCCGCGTCGTCCACGCGCCGTGCATGGGACTATGCGATCAGGCGCCGGCTGCTGCCGTCGGGCGGAATTATTTGGGCAACATTTCCGTGCCCAAGCTGCTCAAGGCGGCCAAGGAGCGCGATGTCAAACCGGAAAGGCCGAAGTACCAGACCTACAAGGCCTATGCGAAGTCCGGTGGCTATCAGGTGCTGAAGGACCTGCGTGCCGGTAAACGCACACCCGATGAGGTGATCGAAACCTTGCTGGAGGCCGGGCTCAAAGGGCTGGGCGGGGCGGGGTTCCCGTCGGGACAGAAATGGAAGTTCGTGCGCGCTGGCAATGGTCCGCGCTACATGTGCATCAACGGTGACGAGGGCGAACCGGGGACCTTCAAGGACCGGCATTACCTGCAGGCCAAACCGCATCAGTTCCTGGAAGGCATGCTGATCGGCGCCTGGGGTGTCGAGGCCGACAAGGTCTACATCTACATGCGCGATGAATATCCGGCGGTGCTGGCGCTGCTGGATAAGGAAATCAAGGTTCTGGAGAAAGAGGGCATCATCGCGTCCGGCTACGTTGAGGTGCGGCGCGGCGCCGGTGCCTACATCTGCGGCGAAGAATCGGCGATGATCGAGTCGATTGAAGGCAAACGTGGTTTGCCGCGCCACCGGCCACCTTACGTGGCGCAGGTCGGTTTGTTCGGTCAGCCGACGCTGGTGCACAACGTCGAGACCGTCTACTGGATGCCGGAGATCCTCGCCAAGGGGGCGCAGTGGTTTATCGATCAGGGCCGCGATGGCCACAAGGGCAACCGGTCCTATTCGGTGTCAGGGCGGGTGAAGAACCCGGGCGTGGTGCTGACGGCGGCAGGTGCGACGGTTGAGGAACTGATCGCGCTGTGCGGTGGCATGGCCAAAGGGCACAGCTTCAAGGGTTATCTGCCGGGCGGACCGTCCGGCGGCATCCTGCCGGCGTCGATGGGCGATGTGCCGCTCGACTTCGGCACGCTGCAGCAGAAGGATCCGAACGCATTTGTCGGATCTCATGCCGTCGTCATCCTGTCGGACAAGGACGACATCCGCGATGTGGCGGTAAACCTGCTGAAGTTCTTTGAGGATGA
>JAHEJE010000169.1 GCA_024639035.1 Alphaproteobacteria bacterium | reverse complement strand
GCGGTATTGCGGGCGCGGCCTATCTCTACAATCAGAGCGGTGCTGCCGGCTATTCGGCGCGCCTGCGCGAACTCACCGACGGCCTGAACAGCACCCAGGGTTTCGACCCGGCCGCCGGTCTGGGCGACCAGGCAACGATTGCCGGTTTTTCCGCCTCGGCCGCCGGCTGGCTGGCTGAGACCCGCAGCACGGCACATGCCGAAGTGGACTACCACACGACGCTGAAAGAGCGCGCCAGTCTGACGCTGTCGCACCGCACCGGGGTCAATATCGATGAGGAGTTGACCAATCTGCTCGATCTGGAGCGGTCCTACCAGGCCTCGGCGCGGCTGTTGAGCGCCGTCGACAATATGTATGCAGCCCTGTTCAGTGCGGTGTAAGGCGGGAAAATGAAAACCTCTTTCATATCAACTTCGGCGCTGTTCGATTCCGGCCGACTTGCCTTAATGCGGATGCAGCAGAACCTGGCCACGGCACAGAGCGAGCTGTCCAGCGGCCGCCATGCCGATCAGGGTGTGACGCTCGGCCACAATCTGGCCAGGACGGTGTCGCTGCGCAGCGACCACAGCCGGCTGTCGGCCATCGTCGATACCAACAACCTGGTGGCGGCGCGGCTGGAGACCTCGCAGAACGCCATGGCGGGCATGCAGAGCCTGGCGGAAGATTTCATGGCGACGGTGATCTCGGCCCGTGACGGCGACATCACCGTGGACATCGCGGTGCAGGCGGCACGCTCGGCGCTTGCGCAACTGTCCAGCCATCTCAATGCCACGCAGAACGGCGAGTACATGTTCGCCGGCATCAACACCGCGCAGGCTCCATTCGAGGATTACCTGGCAACGCCGCCGGCGGCGGGCAAACTGGCGGTCGACGGTGCATTCTTTGGCGCTTTCGGCATCAGCCAGTCCGACCCAGGGGTTGCGGCGATCGCGCCGGGTGACATGCAGACATTTCTTGATGGAAACTACGCAACGCTTTTCGACCCTGCGGGATGGCCGGTCAATTTTTCAAATGCCTCGGACCAGAACCTTGAAAGCCGCATCGCCGTCGGTACGCAAGTGGAGACCGGGACCAATGGCAACGAAGAGGCGTTTCGCGATCTGACCCGGGCGCTCGTCATGGTGGCCGATCTCGGGGCGGCCGGGCTGAACAAGGCGGCCCGCCATGTCGTGTTCGACGGCGCGATTGCCGCGTCGGGCCGGGCAACGTCGGAGATTATTTCGCTGCGCGCCAACATGGGGTTGACCCAGGAACGCGTCCAGCGAGCAAACGATGCGGCGCAATTGCAGGTGTTCCATCTCAACGAGCAGGTGGCTTCGCTGGAGGCCGCCGATCCGTTTGAAACGGCAACCCGGATCAACCGGCTGATCTCGCAGATCGAAGTGTCATACGCGCTGACCAGCCGGATATCACAACTCAGCCTTGCCAATCGTATTTAGGGCCGGCAGCCGACCACAGGAGTGTATATGTACCAGTCTTCCTATAGTGAAACCCTCGATGCCGGCAGTGACACCGCGCGCCAGCGTGAGCGCGACGCCATACAGCGCTCGATCGCGCTGATGGAGGCCGCCGAGACCGCAGGTGTGCCGTCGCGCGAGGCCATCGACGGGGTCCTGTTCACCCGGCGCCTGTGGGGCGTCTTGATCGACGATCTGGTCGATAACAGCAACGACCTGCCGGACGCGCTGCGCGCCGACCTGATATCGATCGGGCTGTGGATCATGCGCGAATGCGAATTCATCCGGACCGAACGGTCGCGGAATTTCCGCGGCATCATCGATGTGTCCAAGATCATCGCCGAAGGGCTCGGGTAAGCCATACCATGCGCATCTCACTGAAGGCCGGCGACAAGATCTACATCAACGGGGCGGTGCTGCGGGTTGACCGCAAGGTCTCGCTGCAACTTCTCAACGACGCCACCTTCCTGCTCGGGGCCCATGTGCTGCAGGTCGAAGACGCCACCACGCCCCTGCGCCAGTTGTATTTCGTCGTGCAAACGCTGCTGATCGATCCTGACGGCGAGGGCGATGCGCTGGACGTGTTCGCACGGGTGTGCACGGCGCTGCGCGAGGCGTTCACGGCGGCTGAAATCTCCGGTGAACTGGATGAAATCGAACGACTGGTGAAAGCCGGCAGCACATATGCTGCACTCAAGCGCATCCGCGACCTGTATCCGCTGGAAAAAACGGTGATGGCATCCGATGCGCGCATACCCGGCCTCTTAAGCATCAAAGAAGGAGAGCAGAGCGATGGACATCTCACCGGTAGGGTCTGCGACGACCCACCCAACAGCCCAAGCCGCCAGCAGCTCGTCGGCAACGGTTGACTACAACGCATTTCTGCGGCTGCTGATCGCCCAGCTGGAAAACCAGGATCCACTCAACCCGGTCGACTCGACCGAGTACATGGCGCAGCTGGCACAGTTCTCCTCCGTCGAGCAGTCGATACAGGTGAACCAGAAGCTCGATACGCTGTTGACCTCGTTTGCCCTGTCGCAGGCCGATGCGCTGATCGGCAGGACCGTGACATCGGCAGCCGGCGATGTCAGCGGCACCGTGGAAGCGGTCAACATCACCTCGAACGGCGGCGTTGCCGTGCTCGACAATGGCAGCGAACTGCCGCTGGGGGCCGGTATCGTCGTGCGCTAGGGCGCTAGCGCTATGAACGAAGCCGATGCGCTTGAAATCCTCAGGGCGGCCAACTGGACGGTGATCCTGGCCAGCGGCCCGGCGGTGGCGGTCGCCATGGTGGTGGGCATTAGCATTGCCCTGATCCAGGCCCTGACCCAGGTGCAGGAAATGACCCTGACGTTCATCCCTAAGATCGTTGCGATCCTGCTGACCCTGTCGTTTACCGCAACCTTCATCGGCGCCCAGTTGTTCGCCTTCGCCACCCTGTCGCTGTCACGCATAGAAAACGGTTTCTAGGCTGCCGGCAGCGGCTGCAATATTGTATTGACGCGACGCACGGCTGGCCTATGATCGCGCGCGATTTGAGGCCCCTGTGGCGGAACTGGTAGACGCGGCAGACTCAAAATCTGTTGCCCGCAAGGGCGTGCTGGTTCGAGTCCGGCCAGGGGCACCATCACATGGCTGAACATAGCCGCACATTTTCCCGGTATTATCAGAAACTTATTGACAATCTGCGGTTCACGCGATCAGCTTGCCTTGAACATAGACACATATACAGCATCGCCCCTACGCGACCTGTTCCCGCGACTATAGCGCGACTAACGAGGTGCCCTTGCCCCAGGTTCAACTCACAGAGATTACGATTCGAAATCTCCCGATACCCGAAAAGGGCCAGCGTATGTATTTTGATCGTTCAATGGCTGGGTTCGGCGTTCGTGTATCACAAGGTGGCACCAAAACCTTTGCTTTGATGTCTGGAGCACACCGGCAGCTCCGCACAATTGGTCGCGTGGGTGTTGTTTCGCTTGCCCAAGCCCGCCAACGCGCCCGCGAGATGCTGGCGGAGCAAACACTTGGTCTCACTCAGGAGAATAAGCCCATTCTCTACACCAAGGCGCTTGAACAGTTCCTCACAGCCTACAAGGCGAAGAACAAGCCGTCGACTGCCGAGGAGACGGAGCGCTTAATTTGCCGCCATTTGATTTTTGACAAGGCGGTTCATGAGATCTCCACAACCGATATAACAAACATCATTGACCGCCTGTTCTCAACTCCGTCAGAGCAGCAGCACTTGTTTGTCGCTGCCAGACATCTATTCCGTTGGTTTCAGCGCCGCCGGATCATCGAACTCTCGCCTCTAGCTGGCATCGAAGCGCCACACCGGCCCAAGCCACGTGAACGAGTGCTAGATGTTAGAGAGCTGGCAGCTATCTATAACGCGCGGCATGATACGTACGGCGATATCTTGCGGATGCTCATTCTGACAGGTCAAAGAGTGGGGCAAGTTACGAAACTTCGGACCGAGTATGTCGATGCCAATGCAAGAACAATCTACTGGCCTGCCAACGCCATGAAGGGAAATCGCCCCCACACGATCCCTTACAGTCCCATGGTTGCCACCATCGTCGAGCCGCGGATGCACGATGGCTTTGTGTTTCACTCCAGGGGCAATCCGGGAAAGCCATTTAACAATTTTTCGAACTCTAAACGGCAATTGGACAAGGATCTCAATTTTCCCCATTGGACGCTACATGATTTACGTCGATCAGCTACGACCCAATGGGCTGCGCTTGGAGTTGCGCCTCACATTAGCGAGCGCATTCTGGCGCATACGGCCGGCGAAATTTCAGGTGTTGCGGCGATCTACAATCGCTACTCATACATGGACGAAATGCGCCAAGCGTTTGACCTGTTTGACAACCATCTCGCCAAGCTCATCAACAATTGATACCTTTTGTCGTCCCATGGGAATTTGTCTAACCCTGGGCATCTTGAGATGCTCCCAACACGGGAGTTTCCGAGATGAGGATCTTATCGAAGCGGCAATTGAAGGAGCTGGTTCTTTATTCGCCACAACACATTGCACGCCTGGAGGCGGCAGGCCAATTCCCCAAGCGGGTACAGCTGGGCCCCAACAGGGTGGGATGGATTGAGGATGAAGTGCTGGATTGGCTTCAGAAGCGGATTGACCGCAGAGACTGACCTGCACGACACTCCTTAATTGGAGCCGGGGCGGTCTGGGTGCACACCAGGCCGCCTCATTTCTTGCCTGTGCTTCATGCGCGCACAGGTTTGCCTGCTGCGCGTCAAAGACAGCACAACTTCAACCAGTTTGTGAACTTGCGGTTGGCTGCCTGATCACTTCAATTCCAACCCAGATGGGGATACAAGGATGGGGATACGGATGTGCCACCTGTATCCCCATATTCTGGCTCCACCGATCCCCATACATAGGGCTACACTGCACCACATTCCGCACCACAGATCGTCAGGCCCACGCCATGACTTCACCAGCCTTATGCTGCCTAAAGGACAGCACAGAGCCCACAGGACGTTGTGATGCCTGGAGCACACACCGCCTGGGGTAAGCCTGGTGAAGTCATGGCGCTTCGCACCAGACGACTGTGGGCGGTACTGTTCCTTTAAATGGATTGGGAATGAACCCTTCTCTTTACGAAGGTGGGGTACAATACCAAGACACAAAATTGGATCAGTACACATCAATTGTTGATACCATTCACAATACCCTTCGGCTGCGTAAGGCCGCGTACGAAAGCCCCGAACAGGGGATAGAGATCGCACTGTCCCGGCAGCTTTGCTTCCAAAACATCGAACATCAAACTGATCTGGACGGTATAATAATGATGGACAGTTCTTCGTGAACGGCGGCGCTGGATCCCGGACGTGCTCCTGATACAGCCCATGGATGCCGGCCGGGATGAAGCGTCGCCCTTTGGCGAATGCAACTGGGTCTCTACAAAACCGTCGATCACAAGACGCGAACACACATCTATATTCCGGTCGACAACGACCGGCGCTTTTCCCATAGCTGGGTGATCGGCAAGACCGGCGTCGGCAAGTCGACTGCGCTGCTGCGCTGGGTGCTCGACGACATCAAAAGCGGGGAAGGTGTTGCCGTGTTCGATCCCCATGGCGATCTTGCCGAAGCGATCATCGCCCGCATTCCGCGCAGTCGTCGGGCTGACGTGATCTGGTTCAACCCGGCCGAACAGGCGGTCGCCTTCAACATATTCGATACCATTCCCGAGGAGAGGAAGGCGTTCGTTGCCTCATCGGTGACCGATAGCTTCAAAGCTATCTGGGGCTATGAAGATCTGCCGACGCCGGCGCTGGAGCAATTCCTCCACAATGGTGCACGCGCCATGATGGATATGCCGGGCGGCACGTTGTTTGGACTGAAGTTCCTGTTGACCAGTCCGGCCTTCCGCAAGCGGGTGGTGTCACACATCAAGGATCCTGTCATCGCCGATTTCTGGAACACCGACTTTGCCGAGCACATGCCGGAACGAGAACAGCGCGAGCGTACCTTGTCGACGCTTAACAAGATCGGCGCATTGATCGCCGATCCGGCAATCCGCAACTGCATCGCGCAGCCGAGCTCGAAGATCAACTTTGCCAAGATCATGAACCAGGGAAAGATCTTCATTGCCGCATTGCCACAAGGCAGGCTTGGCATCGACAAGGCGGCGCTGGTTGGCTCGCTGCTGTTGAGCCAGCTGCAACTGGCAGCCCTGTCACGGACAGGGGTGCGCAGACCGTTCCATGTCTATATTGATGAATGCCATCACTTTGCACCAGGAACACTGGCCGAGATGCTGTCAGGCATCCGCAAGTTCGGTATCTCCATGGTGCTGTCTCACCAGTACCTCGATCAGCTACCACGCAAACTGAAAGCAGCGATCATGGGCACCATCGGCACGACCATCGCGTTCCGGATCGGTGTCCTTGATGCACAGCTGATTGAACCGGAGTTTCGTCTCACTCGGGATGACGACACATTGTGTGAGCTGCCACCTTACCAATCCTATGTTCGGATGGGGGACAGAACACTCAAGCTCTTCATGCCTGAATGTGATTATCCGGTCTGTCCAGGTGCTGCTGACAAGATCAAGCGATTTGGCCGCTCACAGCTCGGTTGTGATCCGGCACGGTTGGAGGAAAGGCTTCGCTGCTTTGTCGCCAATGCGAACGCCGGGACTGATCCTCCACGACGACAACACAAAGGAGGATGGTAGCATTGCCGCCTAATTGCACTTGATGAAGTTCAACACGCATCCGATGGCGGCACGATCGTCGCGCCACTTTAGGCCCTTGTCCGCATAGACAATGCT
>JAHEJE010000168.1 GCA_024639035.1 Alphaproteobacteria bacterium | reverse complement strand
TCGCGACCTGGCCGGCAGCGATCCGGAAAGGCGCAACGTTTCGCATCACTACGACCTCGACGGCAAGCTGTATGAGTTGTTCCTCGACGACGACTGGCAATACACCTGCGCCTACTATGAGAACGAGAACCAGTCGCTCGAGGACGCCCAGCTTGCCAAGAAGCGTCATGTGACCGCCAAGTTGCTGGCCGATGAGGGCCACAGCGTTCTGGAAATGGGCTGCGGCTGGGGTGGGCTGGCGCTCTACATTGCCGAGATGACCGGCGCCAGGGTCACCGCTGTCACACTGGCCGAGGAGCAGGTAACGGTCGCCAAGCGGCGCGCCGAACAGCGCGGCCTGGCCGACAAGGTCGATTTCAGGCTGCAGAACTATCGCGACGCCGAAGGCACCTTTGACCGCATCATATCGATCGGCATGCTGGAACATGTCGGTCCCAAGAACTACGCTGACATGTTCAAGCAGGCATATCGCATGCTCGACAAGCGCGGCGTCATGGTGGTGCACTCGATCGGCCGGCCCAAGGTGATGCGCCATCCCAACCCATGGATGGAAAAGTATATTTTCCCCGGCGGTTATATCCCGGCGGTCTCCGAGGTCGTACCGGCCATCGAGCAGGCCGGCTTCCTGATCAAGGACATCGAAATTTTGCCGATGCACTATGCCTATACCTGCCGGGCCTGGCGCGAGCGTTTCGTTTCCAACTGGGACAAGGCAGCAGCACTTTATGACGAGCGCTTCTGCCGTATGTGGGAGCTGTACCTGGCGCTGTCGGAATCGGCCTTCCGCCACGACCGCCTGATGATCATGCAGTTCCAGCTCGCCAAGCACCAGGACATGGTGCCCTATACCCGGGACTATCTCGGCGAGCGCAAGGCGGCACTGAAGGCACGCGAGGCAACCAGCCTGACCAAGGACGAGGTGGCACCGCTGTAGCGGCGGAAAAGGCCGGTAATCTTGACTTTTGCCGCGAACAGGCCCATGTGATGAACCGCGCCGGGGCGGTCATTGCCCCGGCTTGGCCCGTTAAAGGAGATGAACGTATGGCAAAAGAGGAACTACTCGAGTTTGAAGGCGTGGTGACAGACCTGCTGCCGGACGCCAGATACCGGGTAAAGCTCGAAAATGGCCATGAGATCATCGCCTACACCGCCGGGCGAATGAAAAAGAACCGCATCAAGACGCTGGTCGGCGATCGTGTGACGATCGAAATGACACCTTATGATCTGGACAAGGGCAGGGTGGTTTACCGCCACAAGGACGAACGCGCCGGCGGTGCTCTTAAACCGCAGCCGCGCCGGCAGTTCCGCCGCCGTTAAATTTGCCGGTCAGCCCAAAACAGGACGTTTTGGTAACCTTTTGATAACCGGACTCAGTGCACCTTGGCCTCTGGCTAATCCCAGTTCAGAGGTTTCCCGTGACGGATCAAGATGCTGCTGCCCGCGAATTAGGTCAACTCAGAGATATACTGCTGGCGCCTGTCGAGGAGCGCAACAAGCAGCGCGACGAACAGATCCTGGATTTCGTCGAGGATATGGCGAAATCGCTGACCGCGCGGATCAACGATCTCGAGCAGCGTATCGAGCAACTCTGCGCTCAGGCCGACGACGACCGCCGTCACGTGGTCGAAAACATGGCCGACGCGATGGCCAGTCTCGGTAACCAGCTGCGCCAAGCCTCACGCGCCCCCGACCCGTACGGTCTCGATCAGAAAGCCGACAAGCAGGAGACCGGCTGAACCCGGCCCGATCTGCCATTAAATAGACCAAAAGGTAAGGCCGGCGCATTGCTGCACCGGCCTTTTTCCGTCGCAATGGTTGCTTGCGCTACACCGAATAGTACATGTCGAACTCGACCGGGTGCGGGGTGTGCTCGAAGCGGATGACCTCTTCCATCTTCAGCTCGATGTAGGCATCGATCTGATCGTCGGAGAACACACCGCCCTTTTTCAGGAACTCGCGGTCGCCATCGAGGCACTCCAGCGCTTCGCGCAGTGAGCCACACACCGTCGGAATATTCTGCAACTCGGCCGGCGGCAGGTCGTACAGGTTCTTGTCCATCGGATCGCCGGGGTGGATCTTGTTGAGAATACCGTCCATGCCGGCCATCAGCAGGGCTGAAAAGCACAGGTACGGGTTGGCGGTCGGGTCGGGAAAGCGCACCTCGACGCGCTTGGCATTCGGGCTGGTCGCATGCGGGATGCGGCACGAGGCTGAACGGTTGCGCGACGAATAGGCCAGCAGAACCGGCGCCTCGTAGCCCGGCACCAGGCGTTTGTAGGAGTTGGTCGAGGCATTGGTGAATGCATTGACCGCCTTGGCGTGCTTGATGACGCCGCCGATGAAATGCAGACAGCTCTCCGACAGGTCGGCATACTGGTTGCCGGCGAACGTCGGCTTGCCGTCGTTCCAGATCGAAAAGTGGCAGTGCATGCCGGTGCCGTTGTCGCCGAACACCGGCTTGGGCATGAACGTGGCGGATTTGCCGTAGGCATGGGCGACGTTGTGCACGACATATTTGTAGATCTGCATGTGGTCGGCCATCCAGGTCAGGGTCTGGTATTTCATGCCGAGTTCGTGCTGGGCCGCGGCGACCTCGTGGTGGTGCTTTTCGACGACGACGCCCATCTCCTTCATCACCGTCAGCATTTCAGAGCGCAGATCCTGTGCCGAATCGATCGGATTGACCGGGAAATACCCACCCTTGATGCGCGGACGGTGACCCAGGTTCCCCATCTCGTATTCAGTGTCGGCATTGCTCGGCAGCTCAACGCTGTCGAGCTTGAAGCCGGTGTTGTAGGCATCTGCCGCAAAGCGAACGTCGTCGAACACGAAGAACTCAGCTTCCGGGCCGACGTTGACCGTGTCTCCGGTCTTGGTTTGCTTGACGTAAGCCTCGGCCTTCTTGGCGGTCATGCGCGGGTCGCGGCCGTACCCTTCACCGGTTTCCGGCTCGAGAACGTCGCAGAAGATCGCCAGTGTGGTCTGGCCGTAGAACGGGTCGATATGCGCCGTCGTCACATCGGGCATCAGGCACATGTCGCTTTCGTTGATGGCCTTCCAGCCGGCGATCGACGAACCATCGAACATCACCCCGTCGGCGAATGCATCTTCATCGACGAGGCTCTCGTCGAAGGTCACATGCTGCATCTTGCCGCGCGGATCGGTGAAACGGAAATCGACGAACTTGACGTCTTCATCCTTCATTTTCTTCAGAATGGACTCTGCACTGTCTGTCTTTGTCATATTGATGCCTCGTGAGCGTTTGTTGATTGTTCAGTGGTTAGAGCGCGTCCGCCCCGGTCTCGCCGGTGCGGATGCGGATGGCTTGTTCGACTTTGCTGACAAATATCTTGCCGTCGCCGATGCGGCCGGTCTTGGCGGCATTCTGGATGCACTCGACGGCCTTCTCGGCCAGGTCGTCGCCGATGATGATCTCGATCTTCACCTTGGGCAGGAAATCGATCACGTATTCGGCCCCGCGATAAAGCTCGGTATGGCCCTTCTGGCGGCCGAAGCCTTTTGCCTCGGTAACGGTGATGCCCTGCAACCCGATTTCCTGCAGGGCCTCCTTGACCTCATCGAGCTTGAACGGCTTGATGATCGCTTCAATCTTCTTCATGAAATCCCCTCTTGAGAATTGCGAGATGCGAACCGATCGCTTGTGTGACCCGCGACGATTGTCCCTGTGTACGCATTGCCCATAGCACAAGCTGTGCCAACTTTCGCCGCGACGAAAAAATAGCGCTAAAGCAGATAGTTATGCATGTGAATGGATTCAATCTGCGATAAAGTCTTGCCGGAAAGTTAAGCAGTCTGCCTAAAAAACAGGCATCGCAAACGGTGTCGTCACCAATCACCCGGTTGACACATTGGCGGGCCTCACGTCATGTCGCCGCTATGGACTTCGCACTTCGAGACCGCCACCTGCGCGGGCCGCATCGGCTGATCACGCCGGCCCAGATGTACATGGCCGATGCCGCTGCCATTGCCGCGGGCACGCCCGGTGCTGAGCTGATGGAAAACGCCGGCCGCGCCATTGTCCGCGAAATTCTGCTGCGCTGGTCGTGCCGGCCGGTGCTGGTGATGTGCGGTCCCGGCAACAACGGTGGTGACGGCTTTGTGGTCGCCCGGCTGCTGCGGGCCGAAGGTTGGCCGGTGCGGGTGGCTTCGCTGATCGATGCAGGCAAACTGAAGGGCGATGCCCGACAGGCCGCGCAGGCCTGGGACGGGACCGTCGAACGGCTCACTCCGGCTGCCCTTGGCGAAGCGCGGCTTTTGGTCGACGGGCTGTTCGGTGCCGGCCTTGCCCGGCCGCTGGATGGCATTGCGGGCGAGATTGTTCGTGCCGTCAATGAAAACTCCTGGCCGGTCGTGGCGGTCGACATTCCAAGCGGCATCGATGGCGAAACCGGGCAGGTGAGGGGCGAAGCCGTTGCCGCCGCCCTGACCGTCACCTTCGCCCGCCGCAAGCCCGGACACCTGCTCATGCCGGGTCGCAAATTGTGCGGTGAAACGGTTTGTGCCGCGATCGGCATTGGCGATGCCGACATCCCCGCTGCCGCGCCTCATGTTTTTGCCAATGATTCTGCCCTCTGGGGGGCCATGTTCGAGCCTGTGCCATCGCAGGCCCACAAATACCACAAGGGCCATGCGGTCGTGGTCTCCGGCGGTCTGGGAAACACCGGTGCGGCCCGCCTGGCGGCGATGGCGGCCCTCAGGACCGGCGCCGGCCTGGTCACGATCGCCAGCCCGAAGAGCGCGCTGACCGGCAATGCCGCCCATTTGACCAGCATCATGCTGCAGCCGGCGGAAGATGCCGCCGCACTGTCTGCTGTGCTGGCCGACAGGCGCAAGAACGCCGTCGCCATCGGTCCTGCCGCCGGCATCGGCGGTGCCACCCGTGCCAAGGTGCGCGCGGTGCTTGCATCGGGAGCAGCCTGCGTTCTCGACGCCGATGCCCTCACCAGCTTTGCCGATGCGCCCCGGGAACTGTTCGCAGCGATATGCGAAGACCCGCAGCGCCCTGTCGTGCTGACCCCGCACGAGGGAGAATTCGCGAGGCTTTTCGGAGATCTGTCGCGACAGCCGGATTCGAAATGGCAACGCGCCGCTGCGGCCGCTGAAGCCTCCGGCGCCATCGTCGTTGTCAAGGGCGCCGATACCGTCATTGCCGGCGCAGACGGCATCCTGATCAATGCCAACGGGCCGCCAGACCTCGCCACCGCCGGCTCGGGCGATGTGCTGACCGGCATCATCGCCGGCCTGTTGGCGCGCCGAATTCCCCCGCTTGCCGCCGCCGCCGCAGGTGTTTGGCTGCACGGCGCGGCGGGCCGGTTTGCCGGCGCCGGCCTGATCGCCGAGGACCTGCCGCAATTTCTGCCGCGGGCGCTTGCTGCATTCTGAAGAAATGACGTGTTTTCTCTACTGGAATAGCCCTTGCGCCTTTGCTATAGAACGCGCGACTAGTCGGCCCGGTCACCTAAGGGCGCGGGCGTGGTGGAACTGGTAGACACGCAAGATTTAGGTTCTTGTGGCGCAAGCCGTGGGGGTTCAAGTCCCTCCGCCCGCACCAGTGGCCATCTGCCGATAGATTTGAACGAGCGATGAACAATCGTTGGAACGGGATTGTTCACCGGGACCTGTGAAGGAACGAACGGTTATGGAAGTCACCGAAACCCTGAGCGAAGGCTTGAAGCGCGAACTGAAAGTGGTTGTGCCTGCAGCTAAGCTAGAACAGAGCATGATGCAGCGACTGACCGAGTTGAGCGCCACCGCCAATATTCGCGGATTCCGCAAAGGCAAGGTGCCTGTTGCCCATCTCAAGCGGCTCTATGGCCGCTCGGTGATGGCCGAGGTGGTGCAAAAGACCGTCGACGACTCCAGCAAGCAGGCCCTGGTCGAGCGCGACCTCAAGCCGGCCTATCAGCCTGAAATCGGCATGACCGAGGATGAAGACGAGATCAATTCGATCATCGAGGGCAAGGCTGATCTGGCCTACACGATGAATTTCGAGATCATTCCGAAGATCGAGATCGAAGAATTCGCGAAACTGAAGTTTGACCGCCATGTCGTCGATGTCGACGACAAGGATGTCGATGAGGCCCTGCAGAACATCGCCGATCAGTACAAGGACTACGAAGCCCGCAAACAGGGCAGTGCTGCCGAAGACGGCGATCGGGTGACGATTTCCTTTGTCGGCCGTGTCGACGGCGAAGCGTTTGAAGGCGGTTCGGCTGACGACGTGCCGCTCGAACTGGGCTCCAACAGCTTTATCCCCGGATTTGAGGAGCAGCTGGTCGGTGCCAAGGCCGGTGAAGAAAAACTGGTGAAAGTGACTTTTCCCGAGGATTACAGCGTCGACACGCTGGCCGGCAAGGATGCCGAATTCACGGTCAACGTGTCAGGTGTTGAAGCGCCGAAGAAAAGCGCCCCGAACGATGAGCTGGCCGCCCGCATCGGCATGGAAAGCCTCGACAAGTTGCGCGAGAATGTCACCGGGCGGATTTCGGCTGAGTATGCTCAGATGTCCGGCATGAAGCTGAAACGCGATGTGCTCGATGTCCTGGACAAGGAATATACCTTCGAGCTGCCGGAAAAACTGGTCGATGCCGAATTCGAACAGATTTGGGCGGCCCTGAACCGGGAAATGGAACAGGAAGGCAAGTCGTTCGAAGACGAAGGCACCACTGAAGACGAAAGTCGCGCCGAGTATCGCACCATTGCCACCCGCCGCGTGCGGCTCGGCCTGGTGCTCGGCACCATCGGCGAGCAGGCAGGTGTTACGGTGGCCGACGACGAGATCGAGCGCGCCCTGATTGAGCGGGCCCGCCAGTTCCCCGGCCAGGAAAAGCAGGTCTATGAG
>JAHEJE010000167.1:6245-6878 GCA_024639035.1 Alphaproteobacteria bacterium | reverse complement strand
CTGCTGAACTCGTCATCCTCACCCTCCAGCAAACTCGGCAGCGCGGTCCGAAAATCGTCCCTTTTGCACCATTCCAGCATGTCATCCTCCCAGGACCGCCAGCGCCGCGCCGCGTCGGCATCCATGTTGGCCGAATGGAGAATGATGAACGCCTTCTCGAACAGTGAGACCAGTATCCTGAAGATGATCTCGGTCCGTTCCTTTTGCTCCACCGAAAGTGGTTGCCGCGGCACCGACCGGCTGAACAGCAGCAGGTCGGAATTATCCATCGCCATTCTCAGGAAATTGTCATACTCCTCCGACAGACTGCGATGCAGCTCGCTTTCTTCATTGGCCCGCCGCTTTCGCTCCTCGTGAACGAAAAAGAAGATGGCGGCCGGAAACCCCAGTATCGTCACCACGTAGCTCAGGGCCTCAAGCCAGATCATCACCGGTTCCTTCCTGTGTGGGCTAGGGTCAGGACTCATTAATTAGCACCATTCTGTTTGCCAAAGAGGGTTCGAATGCTGGAAAACAAGCGCAAGACAAGGCTATTTGCCTTATCGAGCATTGTTTGCCTGCAGGCGGGCCCTCCTTGGAAAACCCTGCGGGCGCGGCGGATTTGCCCGCTGAGTGCGTTAGACAGGCTTGAAA
>JAHEJE010000167.1:3974-6235 GCA_024639035.1 Alphaproteobacteria bacterium | reverse complement strand
GCGCAAGACAAGGCTATTTGCCTTATCGAGCATTGTTTGCCTGCATTCGAACCCTCTTTGGCAAACAGAATGGTGCTAATTAATGAGTCCTGACCCTAATGCACCCGCCGCACATCGTGCGGGCTGTCGAGAGAGAAGGCCGGGATGGCGACATCGATCATCGTGCCGTCGTCCACTTCCATCTGATAGCTGCCGACCATGAAGCCGCTGGCCGTCGGCAGCGGTGCACCGGAGGTGTATTCAAACCGTTCGCCGGGTTCGAGTGTCGGTTGCTCGCCGACCACCCCGGCGCCGCGCACCTCCTGCACCCGGCCGTTGGCGTCGGTAATCTTCCAGTGCCGCGTCTTCAGGGTCACGCTTTCGCGGCCGTGGTTCTCGATGCCGATGGTGTAGGCCCACACATGATAGTCCTGATCCGGCTTCGACTGTTCCTCGAGATACTGCGGTTCCACGGTGATGCGGATCTGTCGTGTTACGCTTTCATACATCGGCAATCGCCTCGGTCGTCTTGGCGCGGTCATCCGCTCCGGTTATCCACCCGTCGGCCCCCGGCGCCGAGACGGTGGTTGACAATCCCCCGCCCATGCGCACAACACGTGAGGACCCTGAACCGGCAAAGGATGAGGCAAGATGGCATCGCCTGCAAGAGCTGACGGCACCGGCCCGGCACCGGGCATTGTCCCGGCCCACGTTATCCACCACTTTGTCGAAGATGGCGTGATCTCCACCGCCGCCCCGCTCGATGCCGACCAGATCCAGCCCGCCAGCCTCGACCTTAGGCTCGGCGAACACGCCTATCGCGTCAGGGCCTCGTTCCTGCCCGGCCGCCAGAACACCGTCGCCGACCGCATCGACGACCTGGCCCTGCACCGCATCGACCTCACCGATGGTGCGGTACTGGAAACCGGCTGTGTCTACATCGTGCCGCTGCTGGAAGCCCTCCACCTGCCGCCCGGCATCGCAGCCACCGCCAATCCGAAAAGTTCCACTGGCCGGCTCGACGTTTTCACCCGGGTGATCGCCGATCACGCCCAGGCCTTCGACACCATCGATGAAGGGTATCAGGGCCCGCTGTACGCCGAGATCTCGCCGCGCACGTTTTCCATCCTCGTGCGCACCGGGTCACGCCTGTCGCAGGTCCGCTTCCGCTCCGGTGAGGTCCAGCGCGACGATGGCCTGATCACCGCCCTGCACCAGGCCGAACCGCTGATCACCGAAGGCACCGTCGATATCGACAACGGCCTGGCCCTCACCGTTGATCTGCAGGGAACCGCCAGCGACCAGCCGGTCGGCTTTCGCGCCAAGCCCCATTCCGGCCTGATCGATGTCGACAGGAAGGCGGTTCTGGAGGTGCTCGATTTCTGGGAGCCGATCTGGCAGCGCGGCGCCCTGGTTCTCGACCCGGATCAGTTCTACATCCTCGCCTCCAAGGAAGCGGTGCGCATTCCGCCCACCCATGCCGCCGAAATGGTGCCGTTCAATCCGCTGGTCGGCGAGTTCCGGGTGCATTATGCCGGCTTCTTCGATCCCGGCTTTGGCCACCACTCGGGCGGCGGCGAAGGCGCCCGCGCGGTCCTTGAAGTCCGCTCGCACGAGGTGCCCTTCATCCTGGAAGACGGCCAGATCATCGGCCGGCTGATCTATGAACCCTTGAGCGAAGTGCCCGAACAGGTCTACGGCCAGGGCATCGGCTCGAACTACCAGCGCCAGGGCCTCAAGCTGTCAAAGCACTTTCACCCGTTCGAGGGCTGAGCCCTGATCTCCTTCTCCCAGAAAGGGGGAAGAGCCTGCCCCGGACGTGATCCGGGGTCGGGATGGGGGTTGATGGCAGTGCAGGACAAATCGGCTTCGGACGTCGGCGTCGCCGTCAATCCCCACCCCAGCCCTCCCCTTTTCTAGGGGAGGGAGAAGTGGCCTTATCCTGATTTTCTACTCTGCCGCCGAGCAGGTGCCGCCACCCAGTACGCAGAACTTGGCGCAATGGGGGTGGTTGAGTTTTACCGCCCCGTTGTTGAAATTGCCACCGTCCGCAACCAGCATGTCACTCAGCGTGGCACCCATTTCAAACGCAGCGTCATAAGGCAACAGCGTGCACGGCAGCACCACCGGCGTCTCGGCACCCTTGCGCTTGACCACCATGCGGCTGGCCGCACACATCACATCATCCGGCGTCTTGCCAAGAATATCCCAGCAGGCGGTGGTGATTTCCGGCACGTCGACCCGTTCATCCATTTCCGGAAACAGCATCAGCTGGATCGGAT
>JAHEJE010000167.1:0-3874 GCA_024639035.1 Alphaproteobacteria bacterium | reverse complement strand
CGGCTGGCCGCACACATCACATCATCCGGCGTCTTGCCAAGAATATCCCAGCAGGCGGTGGTGATTTCCGGCACGTCGACCCGTTCATCCATTTCCGGAAACAGCATCAGCTGGATCGGATCGCCGGGATCGATCGGCCACCCGCGCCGGGCGATCAATTCGGCATAGCCCTCACGTTCGCTGCCCTCCTGCTCGCCCCAGCAGGTGCGCCCGGCAATGGCGATCGAAAAGCCGTTGGCCGCGAGCCAGTCCAGACCGGCCAGGGTTTTGACGTAAGCGCCCGGCCCACGCTCGGTGTCGTGCAGGGCTTCGGAATAATGATCGAGGCTCACCCGCAATCGCAGCCTGGCGCCGAACTCCTGTCGCAGCCGCAGCAATGCCTGCTGCACCCGCGGCCGCTGCATCGGCTGCATGGCATTGGTCAGCACCAGCACATCGAAGCCACGCTCCAGCGCCGCCTCGATCATCGCCAGCGCGTCGCGGTTCATGAACGGCTCACCGCCGGTAAAGCCGATTTCGCGCGTGCCCAGTCCCAGTTCGCTGACTTCGTCGTACAGCGCCAGGGCATCGCCGAGCGCAAAATACTCGAGCCGGTCGTTGCTCGGCGACGACTCGATATAGCAATTGGCGCATGTGATGTTGCACAGCGTGCCGGTGTTGATCCAAAGGGTCGCAAGCCCGCTCAGGCCGACCTCGGCCCGCGGCTCGCCGCTGGCCGTGACAACCGGGTCGCTGAACTTTTCCGGGTCAAGCGGCTCGAACGCCGCGACAATATCGCGTGGCTGCTGATTCATCGGCCGGACACTACCCGGTTTGCACGCTCAGGCAAGCCGCAAAGCGGCTGGTCACGACAAGTTTAGACCCCGTTATTGCGCCATGCGCAAAACATCGCGCTTTCCCTTTGCGGCGCGATCCACTACCCTGACCGCGCAATCGCGGGTGTAGCTCAGTTGGTAGAGCGCGAGCTTCCCAAGCTCGAGGTCGCGGGTTCGATCCCCGTCGCCCGCTCCAAAAACATTCCTTGCAGGAAAAACCGTCAGGCCCTAATCCGCGCGCTTGAGCGGCAGGATGAACGACGCCGAGGACTGAAGAGCCGGCTGGGTGCACTTCGCCACCACGTAGGTGCTTGAGCTCACCAGCGCCAGCACCAGCAGCGCGTAACCCGACAGCGCGAAGGCCTGTCGTGCCCAGCGCCGCAGCCCGGCGCCGGCCTGGGCTTTCTGCATCAAGGCGATTGTCTCGGCTTCCTCCTGATCGGCCAGCGCCAGATGCTTTGCCGTATCGACCGCCTCGCTGACACAAAAGAAGGTCACGTGCATGTCGGTCGGCGTCGGTGCATCGTCCGGCCGGCTGAGCGCCCAGATCTTGGCTCTGACCACATCATCGCCGCGCGCAAGAAGATGCGATGGCCGCCCTTCGGCATCCCATCGCCGCGCTTGGCAAAGCAATCTGGCGTGCTCCTGCAGCCATTCCCTGTTTCTGAGCAGGCTTGCCGACAGGCTGCGCAGCGCGGCAGCGTCGAAGCGCGGCTGCCTGTCGTCGAACTGAATGAGCTTCGCCGCCGGCAGGTCGTCGGGGATTTGCACATCGTGCAGCCGTCCGAATACGATCGGGTGAACCTGCTTGGACATTTCACGGGCGCAATCGAGCTCCCATTTACCGGCCTCGGCGGAGTCCGGCGACAGCACCAGAACGATAGCATCAGCCTCGGCAATCAGGTCGCTGACCTGGTTCTTCCACCCCGAATCCGTGCTCAAGCCATCCGGTGCCACGGCCACATTGAACCTGCCGTCGGATTTCAAGCCATCTACCAATTCGGCGACAAACTCAAAGTCGGTATCGCAATAGGACACATAGACCTTGAATCTCGCGACAGTTTCTGCCGAAGAGACCATCGGGAACCTCATAAACCACTAACAATGACGCCGCACCTCGGCTGAGCCTATTTTCTTATGGCCACCAAAGCAAGGAGGTTGCCACGCTAACTGACCTTTTGCAGCCCACCACGCGCAGATTGCGGTTGCTGGCCGTGGTGTTTCCAGTGCTTTTCCAGCTGTCGGTACAGCGGCATCACATAGGACAGATCGCTGGCTGCCCGGCTTGGTTGCCCGGCATAATCCAGCAACCGTTTCGCCACCGTGCCGGCATCGAACTCCCGCTCGGCAAACCGCCGGGCATGACCGGACATCTGCTTGCGGAACGCTGCATCGCACAGCCGTTCAAGCTGCTTTGTCCAATGGCCGACCTCGTCATCGCGCGTCAGCACCGCCTCACGTCCGTCCTCCAGGCTTTCGCCGAAGCCATGCCGGAACGTGAACACCGGCTTTGCCAGCGCCATCGCAACCGGAATGCGTCCCGGCAACCGCAGCCGGTTGAACTCATCGGCAACGCCGGGCACGCAGATCGCATCGGCCATCTCGACAAACCGCAAATAGCGCTGCCAGGCCGGCATGCCGAGATTGGCCACCGGCACCGTGTCGGCGAGATGTTGGGCCAGCACCCTGTCCGTATCGAGCCGGCTGCGACCTGCCAGCAGCAGGGCCAACGGATGGCGCTGCGCCACTTCGCTGACGGCGTGCAGAAACAGCCTGAACTCATCCGAAAAATCATAGATCGTGCCCGAGACGAACAGCACGGTCCGATCCCCGGTCATGCCCTGCTTGGCCAACGTGCGTCTGCGCAAAGACGCATCGACACCGCCGGGCGCCAGTGCCGCGGTGTCGACCACCGGCGGCAGGATCATCACCGCTTTGCCAAACCGGCGTTCCATCTCACGCGCCAGCGGATGCCAGATCGCCGCAATGCCGTCGCACAGGTGAAACGACAATGCCCGCAACACCGGCTCGACCGAGCGGTATCCGGTCGTGCCCTGCCACAGCGCCCGGGTCAGCTCCCAGTCGACCGCCCCGCCAAAGGCTGCGACACGGTCCGCCGCCGGCGCCGGCATATCGAGCATCTCCAGCACGCCCGCCGTGGCGCCCGGGTAATACCGTTCGAACGGCGCCCGGTCGTCATCCTCGCACTGAATGAAGAACGGCAGGCCGAGCACATGGCGCAATTCCAGCGCCACCAGCATCGCCTTGGTCCGCACCCCCACCATCACCACGAGGTCCGGATCGAACGCCCGCACCCGTCGCCAGGTCGCGGCATCGATGCAGCCGTTGCGCAGCCCGAAGCGTGTCCAGGCGACACCGTCATGACTGCCCTTGCCACGCCCTTCGCCGAGCATCAGGCAGGCAGCACCTTGGCGCACCAGTCCCGCCCCCAACGCTTGCAGATAATTGCCCGAACTGCCGAGCCGGCTTGACGCATGAACGAAAAGAATGCGCGGACGCCCATCGGCCTGTGCCCTGCCCCGCAACCAGCCAGGCAACCTCAGCGGCAGTCCTCTCATCGCACCCGCCCCAACAAAGCGTTACCGGAACTCATGCCTGAGAATCAAACACAGGCGAGGGCAAATGCCAACGCCTGTGTGCAATGTTGTCTCAACGCCCGGGACAGGCGCCGGCTGAGTTTACCTACGCGCGGGCGCGCAGATCGACCACTTTGGCCTCTGCGTCCTCGCTGGCATCCGACGTTGTAATCCGCTCGCTCGCCTGGCTGTTCCAGCTCGAAACGCAGGGGATTTTCTTCAGATCGCAGCGCTTGGCGTATTTCTCCGAAATCTCGGTGACCTCCTGCATCAGACCCGCCGCCAGTGTTGTCGGCTTGAGGCCCAACGTCAGAAAACGGTCGTTGGCGACATGCAAATCGTTCTCGTCGGCCTCGGCGCGCGGGTTTGGAACCTTGGAAATCTCTGCCCCGGTCATTTCCGAGATCATTTCGGCCAGATCGCGCACCCGGTGGCTCTCGGTCATCTGGTTGAGGATCGACA
>JAHEJE010000166.1 GCA_024639035.1 Alphaproteobacteria bacterium | reverse complement strand
GTGCCCGGTGCTTCCTCATCCAGCCGTTCGGCCTCATTGGCGTAGTAGCGCAGGAAGTCGACCGCCTCGCGCACTTCGGCAATGCCGTCGAGCACCGTCTTGCCGGCCTCGCGGCTGGTGATCGCCGTCAGTTCGGCCACGTTGTCCTCATAAAGATCGGCAACCGTGCGCAGCGTGTCGGCACGCGCGCCGGTCGGTGTTGCCGACCACTCCGCGAACCCGGAAACGGCCGCATCCACAGCCTGCTTGACTTCACCCGCGGTTGCATCGGTGACGTGCCCGACGATCCTGTTGCCGTCGGCCGGTGATGTGACCGTCCGGGCGGTTCCTTTCGCCGCCGGCCTGCCGGCAATCATCGGTCCGGCGCTCCACCTGCGGTCGGCGAATGTCTGCCTGGCCTCGAGCAGGGGTGTGATCGACGCCGGTTCGTTGACCCGGTAACCGCGCGAGTTCTTGCGCTCCGGGGCGAACAGATCGCCGGGCAGGCGGATCGACGGGTTTTGAATGGCATCGCCGAGCGCCAGCACGTCGGCGATCGGGTCACGGGTGATCTCACTGGCCGCGATGTCCTCATCCACCACCTGGTTGACGAACGAACTGTTGGCGCCGTTTTCCAGCAGCCGCCGCACCAGATAGGCCAGCAGGTCGCGGTGGGCACCGACCGGGGCATAGATCCGGCAATGGGTTCCCGCCCGATCCTTGACGATGCTGTGGACCGACTCGCCCATGCCATGCAGCCGCTGGAACTCGAAACTGTCCAGGTCGTCGCCGGCCAGCGCCAGCACCATGGCGCAGCTGTGGGCATTGTGGGTGGCGAACTGCGGGTAGAACCGGTCACGCCGGTCCATCAGCATCTGCGCGCAGGCCATATAGCTGGCGTCGGTGTTGATCTTGCGGGTAAACAGCGGGAAGGTATTGACGCCCAGCTCCTGGGCCAGCTTGATTTCGGTGTCCCAATAAGCCCCTTTGACCAGGCGGATCATCAGTTTGCGGTCGTACTTTTCGGCCATCGCATACAGGGCTTCGATCACCGGGGCGGCCCGGCGGCCATAGGCCTGCACGACAATGCCGAACCCGTCCCAGCCGGCCAGTTCCGGATCCGATATCAAGGCGTCGATCACGTCGAGCGACAGATCGAGGCGATCCTGTTCTTCTGCGTCGATGTTGAAACCGATCCCGGCCTTGGCGGCCTGTCGGGCCAGGCTCGCCGCGCGCGGCACCAGTTCCGCCATTACCGTCGCCCGGTGCGTGTATTCGTAGCGCGGATGCAGCGCCGACAGCTTGACCGAAATTCCCGGGCTCGAGCGGACATCGCCCTTGGCCTGTTTCGAGATCGCGGCAATAGCCGCGCCATAGGCCTGATGATAGCGCACCGCATCGGCATCGGTGCGCGCCGCCTCGCCCAGCATGTCATAGGAATAGGTGTAGCCGTCTTCTTCAAGCTCGCGGGCATTGCGCAGGCCTTCCTCGATGGTCTGACCGAGCACGAACTGCCGCCCGAGGAGTTTCATCGAGTTGGCGACCGCAGTGCGCACCACCGGCTCGCCCAACCGTCGCACCATGGCACGGACCGCCGCCCCCGGCCGTCCCGGATCATCGTCGAGAACCTTGCCGGTCAGCATCAGCGCCCAGGTCGATGCATTGACCAGCGACGATGACGATTGCCCGAGATGCGCCCCCCAGTCCGATGGTTCGATCTTGTCATGGATCAGTTCATCGATGGTCTCGGCATCGGGCACCCGCAGCAGCGCCTCGGCCAGGCACATCAGCCCGACGCCTTCATCCGTCGACAGCCCGTACTGGGCCAGAAAGCTCTCCATCATCGAAGGGTCGGTCTCGCTGCGCACCCGCTCGACGATGTCCGCTCCCGATGCAGCGATCGCCTGGCGCTCGGCTTCGCTCAGGCGCAGGCCGGCGAGCAGCCGCCGCACCACCGCATCTTCGGTTTCGCTATAGGCCGCACGCACCGCTGCGCGGCAATCGGCCAATGATTTCCTGATCTTCGAACGGGCCTGGTTCAAGTTTCATCCCCTTGAGCGAAAGAGTTTCGTAACAATCGGAGAAATGGCATCGATTGGCAAGCCGATTTGCTGGTTGTTTCGCGCCGGCGTGGGCTATAGGTAACACTGAAGCGGTCCTGACCGGCGCGCCAGGACCGCGTGTGCACAAATTTGCAGAATGGAGCGGTTGCGGCATGCAAAACAGGAACTGTCTGATTGTCGGTGCGCCGGTCGAATCCGGTGCCGGGCGGCGCGGATGTCAGATGGGTCCCGAGGCCCTGCGCACCGCCGGTCTGGCCGAGGCATTGGCCGAACTTGGCTGCGATGTCGAGGACCGCGGTGATGTCGTCCCGCCACAGCTTGACGAGATCGCACACGGCTTCACCGCAAAGAATCTGACCGAAACCGTGGCCTGGACGATGGCGCTTGAGCAGGCCGCGCACCAGGCAATGGCGAGCGGTCGGTTGCCGATATTCGCCGGCGGCGACCACAGCCTGTCGCTCGGCACGGTATCCGGCGTCGCCCGCTTTGCCCGCGACCAAGACCGCCCGCAGTTCGTGCTGTGGCTCGATGCCCATCCCGATTTTCACCGCCTCGATACGACGACCAGCGGCAACCTGCACGGTACCCCGGTGGCCTATTTCACCGGCCAGGACAGCTTTGCCGGTTTCTTCCCGCCGCCTGCCGCACCGGTGCAGCTTGCCAACATCTGCATGATGGGCATTCGCTCTGTCGACCCGCAGGAACACAAGGGCCTGTTGGAGAAGGGCGTGATGGTCCACGACATGCGCCAGATCGACGAGCACGGCATTGCCCGCCCGCTGATCGATTTCCTTAACCGGGTGCGCGACGCCGGCGGCATGCTTCATGTCAGTCTCGATGTCGACTTCCTGGAACCGGACATCGCCCCGGCGGTCGGAACCACGGTCCCCGGCGGCACGACTTACCGTGAAGCCCATCTGATCATGGAAATCGTCAGCGAAAGCGGACTGATGACCTCCCTCGATCTGGTCGAGCTCAATCCGTTTCTCGACCACTCCGGCCGCACCGCCTCGCTCCTGGTCGACCTGACCGCCAGCTTGATGGGCAAGCGGGTCATGGACCGCCCGACCAGGAGTTATTGAACCGGAACATCCCCGTGAGCGAAAACGATCTTGTAGAAGTGCTCAGCGGACTGTCGGCCGCCGTTATCCTGGTCGATGAAAACCGCCGGATTGTCTTCACCAATCCGGCCGCACGGGACAGGTTTGGCCGTGATTTGATCGGCCGCGATCTGGTGCGTGCTGTCCGACACCCCGATTGCCTGAAAGCCGTTGACGACGTGTTGCAGGGCGCACCGCGCGCCAAGGCGGTCATCGTTCTCGATGCGCCGGTCCGCGAAACCTTGCAGGTGAGTGTTGCCGGCCTGTCGCGCGGGCTGTCCGTCGGCGCCCGGGTGTCGGTTTGCTTTGAGGACATCTCGCATGTCGTCGAGGCCCAGCAGATGCGCAGCGACTTCGTCGCCAACGTCAGCCATGAATTGCGCTCGCCGCTGACCTCGCTGTCGGGCTTTATCGAGACGTTGAAGGATGCCGCGCGCGACGATGAGGCCGCAAGAGACCGCTTCTTGAACCTGATGGAAGGCGAGGCACACCGCATGAACCGCCTGATCGGCGATCTGCTGTCGTTGTCGAAGGTCGAGGCAAACGAACGGGTGCGCCCACTCGGCAAGGTCGACATGCCCGCACTGCTGCAGCGGGTGATCAAGGTGCTGGAGGGACAGCGCGAAGCGGCGGCAAAATCGATTGACCTTCAACTGCCGCCCGAAACCCCGCTTGTGCCCGGTGACGAGGATCAGCTCGTCCAGGTGTTCCAGAACCTTATCGAAAACGCCATCAAGTACGGCGCCGCCGACACCGCGGTCACCGTATCGCTGAGCGTGCAACACTCGGCGCCAGGCCTCGACGGCCCGGCCGTGTCGGTTGCCGTCCGAGATCGCGGCGAGGGTATAGCAGCCCATCATATCCCTCGTCTGACCGAGCGCTTCTACCGCGTCGACACCGGCCGTTCGCGAGACCAGGGCGGAACCGGACTGGGCCTGGCCATCGTCAAGCACATCGCCCACCGCCACCGCGGGCGTCTTTTGATCGGCAGCGAGGTCGGTTCCGGCAGCACCTTCACGCTCCTTCTGCCACTCGCCGGCGCAGCCCTGTAGGCGTCCCCATGAGCAACTGTCACATAACTGTTGCGCGTCTGGCTTAAAGGTTTTGCCTGCGCTGATTGGTGTTAACGTGTAGGTCGCGGCCCTGGAAAACCGCGCGACCCAAAGGGCCAGGCCGAGGAACGCGCACCCACGGGCAGATCGGTAAGGATGGAGAACATCATGGAACCCAGTCGCGGCCTCGCGTCGTTCGATCACGAACTCGGGCGCATCGAGTCATTGCTCCTTGAAATGGGTGGCGTCGTCGAGGTCCAGATCGCCGAGGCGGCACGGGCGCTGGTCACCCGGGATGCCGAACTTGGCGAGCAGGTTCGCGACAACGACAGCCGTGTCGACGAAATGGAAATCGAAATTGACGGCCTTGCAGTCAACCTTCTGTCGGAACACCAGCCGGCAGCACAGGATCTGCGCCGGGTCGTGTCCACGCTCAAGGTATCGGCCAGCCTCGAACGGATCGGGGACTATGCCAAGAATGTAGCCAAGCGCACCACCGTGGTCGCCAAGGAGCAGCCGGTCGGGTCCGCCGCCGCTACCATCAGGCGCATGGCAAAGCTGACCCAGGGCATGCTGCACGAGGTCCTGGATGCCTATGTGGCGCGCGATATCGCCACCGCCGATGAGATCAGGAACCGCGACGAACAGGTCGACCAGCTCCACAATGCACTGTTCCGCGAACTCCTCACGGTGATGATGGAAGACCCGCGCAACATTACCGCCTGCATGCACCTTTTGTTCATCGCCAAGAACGTCGAGCGCATCGGCGATCATGTCACCGGCATGGCCGAACAGATCCACTATCTGGTCAGCGGCGAAGTGCCGTCGGCGGAACGTCCCAAGGGCGATGTCACCAGCTACATCTCGGTCGACGCCGCTGACGTGGCAGAGGGCAGGTGATGGCGAACCGGCCTGTCGTTCTCATCGTCGAAGACGAGCGTCCGCAGATGGAGTTGCTCGCCTTCAATCTGGGCAAGGAAGGGCTTCACGTGGTGTCCGCTGCCGATGGCGAGGAAGCGTTGATCGTGGCCGACGAAACCGCTCCCGACGTGATCCTGCTCGATTGGATGCTGCCGAACCTGTCGGGTATCGAGGTCTGCCGGCGGTTGCGCGACAAGCAGTCAACTCAGCAGATCCCCATCATCATGCTGACCGCCCGCGGCGAGGAAGCCGACCGCATTCGCGGCCTCGACACCGGCGCCGACGACTATGTCGTCAAGCCGTATTCGGTCGGCGAGTTGGTCTCCCGGGTGCGCGCCATGCTTCGGCGCACCCGCCCCAGCACCGTCGGCCAGGTGCTCAGTCACGCCGACATCAGCCTCGACGCCGCCCGTCATCGCGTCGAGCGAGACGGCGTGCCGATCAATCTCGGCCCGACCGAGTTTCGCTTGCTCAGCGTCTTGATGGAGCGCCCCGGCCGTGTCTTCGACCGCGATCAGCTGCTCGATCTCGTCTGGAGTCGCGACAGTGAGATCGATCACCGCACCGTCGATGTCCACATCGGCCGCCTGCGCAAGGCCCTGCGCAAGACCGGTGGCCCCGACCCCATCCGCACCGTCCGCGGCACCGGCTACGCATTCGATCCGGACCGCTGACCGGGCGGGCCAGCTGGCCGGCCGTCTGACCGGCTATTTCGCGGCCAGTTTCTTGGCCTGCGCGACCCAGCCATCGCGGGCAATCCGGCCCTTGAACTTGAGCCGGTCGTCGACCCAGTCGATATCCGCCTTTTTCCACGCTGCGATCTGGTCGAAGTGCCACACGCCCAGTTCGTTCAGCACGCCTTCCAGCTTGGGTCCGACGCCGGAGATCAGCTTCAGGTCGTCAGCCTTGCCACGCCGCGGTTTTGCCAGCATGCGCGGCTCGGCCGGGCCCGAGGCCTTCTTGGCCGGTTTCCTGGCCGGCGCCTTCTTGGCGGCCGGTTTCTTGGCTGGTGCCTTCTTGGCCGCCGGCGGCTCTGTGCCGGTCAGCTTTGCCACGATCGCTTTGGCCACCGGTCGGCTCGGCGTCTTGCGCGCCTTCGGTTTTCTGGCCATCGGCCGCTTGGCAACCTGGCTCTTGCCGCCATCCTCCTCGCCGAAGGCGATCACCGGTTCCATGGCGTTCAGTTCGGCCTCGTCGATATGACAGGTGATGCGGTGCCCGCTCGAAAGTTCCTTGACCGGCGGCATCTCGGTTTCGCAGATAGCCCCCAGCTTGCGGTGACAGCGGGTCTGGAACGGGCAGCCCGACGGCGGGTTCATCGGCGACGGCAGCTCGCCCGTCAGCACGATATGCTTCTTGCTGACCGATGTATCGGCGATCGGCACCGCCGACAGCAGGGCCTCGGTATAGGGGTGGTAGGGCGGTGCGAAAATCTCGTCGACCGTGCCCTGTTCCATGATCTGGCCGAGATACATCACCACCACCCGGTCGGCCAGATAGCGCACCACGGAAAGATCGTGACTGATGAAGATCAGCGTCGTGCGCCGTTCGTGCTGGATTTCGGTCA
Organism: Alphaproteobacteria bacterium; assembly: GCA_024639035.1. Classification (GTDB taxonomy): domain Bacteria; phylum Pseudomonadota; class Alphaproteobacteria; order Rhizobiales; family Aestuariivirgaceae; genus JAHEJE01. The sequence continues at coordinate 196 of JAHEJE010000166.1, read as the reverse complement.
GCAGGCCGGTCACCGCCGCCTGCACCGACACATCGAGCGCCGAGACCGGTTCGTCCGCCACCACCACTGCCGCCTCGCCGCCAAACGCCCGGGCGATGCCGATGCGCTGTTTCTGGCCGCCGGACAACTGTCGCGGCCGGCGATGGGCGAAATCGCGCGGCAGCTTGACCAGGTCGAGCAGCTCCATGACCTTTCG
>JAHEJE010000165.1 GCA_024639035.1 Alphaproteobacteria bacterium | reverse complement strand
AGCCTTTTGCGCGGCAAGCTCTGCCTTGCTTGCGGCAAGTTCAGACGTGGCGTCCGAACTGCCGCCGGACGGAACCGGCGTTTCGTCCGATGCTTGCGCGAGAATCATGCTCATGCGGCTACCGCCCTCGAAGTCCTGTGGTTGTCGTTTTGCACATCACGCCCTCGCTGGCCGGACCGACCGCGCCGCCTAGCAATGGTGCGTCGTCATATCTATCGTATTTCCTGGAGACCCACTGTGAAAAATGCGCGCTTGATAATCAAGTATTCTGTTCTGTATGGACTGTTTGCACCGATAGCGTCCAGATCGGCTCGGTTACTGTTCCCGGAAATTGCCGGCAATGTGTCGAGCGCCCGCTGGCAGGATTAGCGGTTGAGGCGGTTCTATCCAACGGAGAACTCGTCTAAGATCAGCAAGCTCGCAAACTGAATGGTGGAGATTGAGATGCAACCAAACATCCCAGCGCTTCTGATTTGCGCCATGTTCGCAGTGGCCGGCGCCTTCACTGCAGGCCATGCGCTCGGCGGCGAGCTTTCTAAAACCGACATCGTCAAGCGCCTCCAGGCACCCGCCAAGACCCGCTCGCTCACCGCATCGCCGCGGCCGACCCTCGATGCCGGCACCCGCCGGATGATAGAAACCCTGCGCAACGCTCCGACCCGCCAGATCGTCGTCGAAGAGCGCAAGAAGCTGGCAACAGCCCTGCAGGACACCAAGCTGCCGAGCCTCGATCTCGACATTCCGTTCGAATACGACTCGGCCGCCATCTCGCCGCAAGCGATGCCCATTCTGGTGCAGCTCGGCCAGGCGTTGAGTGATCCCGGCCTGGCCTCGTCGAGTTTCGTCGTCGGCGGTCACACCGATGCCAGGGGCGCCGGCGACTACAACCTGAAATTGTCGCAGCGCCGTGCCGAAGCGGTTCGTGAGTTCCTCAGCAAGAAGTTCTCGATCGCCGCCGGCCGCCTGGTCGCCATCGGCTTCGGCGAAGTGCAACTCAAGAACGCCGCCGCCCCCGACGCCCCGGAAAACCGCCGCGTGCAACTGGTGAACGTCGGCGAGTGAGCGGATTGTATCGCTCACCGTGCCTTCTACGATAGTCCCGCAATGCCCGCCCACCGATTTTCCGCCAACACCGGTTACCTGTGGCAGCAATTGCCCTTCCTTGAACGCATCGCCAAGGCGGCGCAGCATGGGTTCGGTGCTCTGGAGTTTCACGATGAGGCGCTGCACTGTGACCGCAGCGCGCTGAAGCGTCGCCTGGCCGCGGCAGCTCTGCCCGTGCTCAGCCTCAACGTGCGCATCGGCGACACCTTCGGCTGCGCCGCCGTGCCCGAGCGCAGTAACGAGGCCCGGCGCGACATCGCCGCCGCCGTCGAGATTGCCGAAGACATCGGCGCAGCGGCCATCCATATCCTGGCCGGCATTGCCCACGGGCCGTCCGCCCATGAAACCTACCTGCGCACTCTTCGCTTCGCGCTTGATGCGACCGCACTGACCATCCTCATCGAACCGATATGCCACAAACAGGTCCCCGGTTATTTCCTGCAGACCATCGAACAGGCCGGCGCGGTGGTTTCGCAGATCGGCCATCCGCGCCTGAAGATCCTGTTCGATTGCTATCACGTGCATCACGAGGGCGGATCGCTGCCTGAACGGTTCCGCAGCAACGTCGCGGCGATCGGTCATGTCCAGATCTCCGCAGCGGAAGACCGCGGTGAACCACTCCCCGGCGCCCTCGATTACGCCCAGCTCTTGCCGGCGTTCCGTGCCGCCGGCTACACCGGCGCCTTCGGCTGCGAATACCGCCCGCGCTCCACCACCGATGCAGGTCTCGCCTGGCGCGACGTGTTGTGAAAAATTGCCTCTTGAAGTTTACCTTAAGACAAACAAAAATGCTTATTGGGCAGGGCGGTATGTTACCATTGGGGAGTTTTGGAGTATGCACCAATGGCCAGACTATATGCCGAGGCGGCATTCAACATTGACCGGATCGATCTGAACTGGTTCGACCGCAATTTCTTCGATGCCGATATCTTCGATGATTTGAATACACCGATCAACGGCATCACCTACACCGACGTCTACAAGGTGACCGGTATCGCCGGAACCAGTACCCACACTCTGCTGGCCGGCGGGCCAGAGATTCTGATCGACAACGAACTGCACGTCACCGGCGGCACGGTCACTGCCCTGCAGGAACTCGATGACAATCTCGATAGAGTGGTCTGGGGGATATCGGGTGTCGATTTCCTCGCCCTCGACGTTTACAACGCCACCTTGTCCACGTCGCGATCCGATGACGTCAACCTGATCAGGCAGGCCCTGTCCGGCAACGACAGGATCACTCTCTCGGCGTTTGCCGATGTCATTAGCGGTTACGACGGCGACGACACGATCAACGGCAATGCCGGCGCCGACGTCCTTCTTGGCGGCCGCGGCAACGACACCCTGTCCGGCGGCAGTCAAGCCGATAGCCTGACCGGCAATGCCGGCGCTGATGAACTGTTCGGCCAGAACGGCAACGATTTGCTGCTCGGCATCTCCGGCAATGATGTTCTGTTCGGCGGCAAGGGTGACGACATCCTGAGGGGCGGCGGCGGCAACGATCGCCTCGTCGGCGGCCCCGGCAGCGACAAGCTTTTCGGAAACGCCGGCAGTGATGACCTGGCCGGCGGCGCGGACAATGACATTCTGATTGGCGGCGGCGGCGGCGACCGTCTCAACGGTGGCACCGGCAACGACCGCCTGAAAGGCAAGGGCGGCGCCGACACCCTCGAGTTTGGCCCCGGTGGCGGTCGAGACAAGATCAAGGGGTTTCAGGACGGCCTCGACAGGATTGACCTGACCGGGTTCGGCTTCGCCAACGGCGCCGCAGCCAAGAGCTTTGGCAGCAGTTCGGCCGGCAACGCGGTGTTCGACTTCGGCAACGGCGACCAACTGGTCGTGGAGGGCGTCCTGCTGTCGCAACTGGGTGCCGGAGATTTCGTGCTTTAAATCCGAATTGTGAGCTTTGCCATCATTTTTGCGGAATTCGGCTGCTAGTATTGCAGCAACGGCTCCGTAGAGACTCGCACCTGAGAGGACGATATGGCAACGACGCAACTGAACACTCTGGATGGCCCCGCACAGCGCGCCGCCGTCGGCGACATGACGGCCGCCGCGATATTCGCCAGCCGCGGACAACTGCTGATCTTCGCCGAGCTGGCCAAGGCCGCCTACCACCTGCACAGCCAGGAAAGCGACGACAACAACATCAATGAGCTCAGCCCCAATGCGGTCGATGCCTACAACGCCGTCACATCGCTGATCCGCCCGCTCGACACCACCGACCTGCCCGGTCTCGATGCCGTGCCGGACCCGGACAACGACTTTGCCGTCAAGGGGTTGGTCGATGGCATCTACACCTCCAGCAACGCCGCTGTCTTCGTCGGCCGCTCCAGCGATGCCCTGTTCATCTCGTTTCGCGGCACCAACGACGATGCCCCCAGGCTGCCGCCGACCCCGGATCAGGACCACTGGACCGACATCGACGGCGGCGGGCCCGATGAAGGCAAGCAGGACCACTACGACCTGCTGGCCGATCTGATCGCAGCCATCGATGCCTACGTCGCGGCCGGAAACGGCATCGACAAGGTCTATGTCACCGGCCACAGTCTCGGCGCATCGATGGCCCAGGCGTTCATGGACGACCATCTCGGCAACCTGTACCAGGCGATCACCTTCGCCAGCCCCGGCTTCGGCTCCGGCGCGGATGGCAGCGACCCACGCATCACCAACTTTTGGCACGACAACGATCCGATCCGGATTGCCGCCGGCAACGCATCCACCGACGGCGACAAGAACTTTTTCGATGGCTCGCTTGCCAACTCCCTGCTGGACTTCGATGCCCATGCGATGGATCTGTATCTGGAGTTCGTCCGCCTGCTCGCCGCAGAAGGCCTGGATATCGACGACATCAACGGCGGCTTCAACGGCATCGATTATGACCACATCATCGCCGATGCCAATGTGATCGACGCCGAACTGGGCCTGTTCACCGTCGGCGAACGCAATGACCGGCTTGTTGGATCGTCCGACCATGAGATCATGCTGGGCGGCGCAAGACACGACAGTTTGTTCGGCAATGCCGGCGTCGATCTGTTGTTTGCCGGCGATGGCAACGACTTCGCCAGTGGCGGCACCGGTGGTGACAGTCTGTTCGGCGGCCGCGGTGCCGACGATCTGCGCGGTAACGGCGGCAACGACGAGTTGTTCGGCCAGCAAGGCGACGATCAACTCCTGGGCGGCGCCGGCGCCGATCACCTTTCCGGTTCCGGAGGCAATGATTCTGTCCGGGGCGGCGGCGGCAACGACGTCTTGCTCGGCGGAAACGGCCGCGACAATCTGCGCGGCAACGGTGGCGCCGATGTTCTCAAGGGCGGCAACGACAACGACAACCTGAACGGCGGTGCCGGAAACGACCGGATTGACGGTCAAGGCGGCAACGACAAGCTGAGGGGCCTTGCCGGAAATGACATCTTCGAGTTTTCCACCGGCGGCGGCAAGGACCGCATCCGCGACTTCGTCGACGGCGAGGACCAGATCGACCTGTCGGAGTTCAATTTCACCGATGTTGCGGCGGCGAAATCCTTCGCCAGCGATGTCGCCGGCGACGTGGTGTTCGATTTCGGCGGCGGCGATGTGCTGACGGTCGACGGCATCACCAAGAGCGCTTTGACCGGTGCCGATCTGATCTTGTAGGCCGCCGCCGCTTCAGAACCGCCATTCTTTCGCGTTCGAGACGATGAAGTCGCGGAACACCGCCACGCGCTTGGACCGCTTCAGTTCTTCCGGATAGACGAGATAGGTGTCGAATTTCGGCGTCTCGATGTCCATGTCGATACGGATCAGATGAGAATCCGTGCCGACGATATAATCCGGCATCGACGCGATCCCCATGCCCGCCTCGACCGCGCGGCGCAAGCCGTAGACGTTGTTGATCTTCAACGCCGCCTGGCGCGGTGTTCCATCCTCGCGCCCGGCAAGCTCAAGCCAGTTGATATCGGTCAGATAGCTCGGCGCCGTGCCGAAGGTGACGATGTCGTGCTGGTCGAGATCGGCAGGCACTTCTGGAATGCCGTTCTTGCGGATGTATTCCGGCGCCGCATAGAGATGGTAGTGCACGGTGAACAGCTTGCGCTGGATGAGGTCGGGCTGCGTCGGCCGGCGCAGCCGGATCGCCACGTCGGCTTCGCGCATGGCCAGATCAAGCTCGCCATCTTCCAGCAGCAGCCACACTGCAATCTGCGGATACAGTTCCTTGAACTCGGCGATGCGTGGTGTCAGCCAGATCGTGCCCAGCCCGACGGTCGTGGTGATCCGCAGATCGCCGGTCGGCTTTTCGCGTGAATCCATCAGCCGGGTGCGCACCGTCTGCAGCTTGTTGAGAACATCGTAGGTGGTGCGGTACAGGAGTTCACCCTGCTCGGTGAGGATCAGGCCCCGGGCGTGGCGATGAAACAGCGGCACCTTGAGGTCGGCCTCCAGCGCCGAAACCTGGCGGCTGATCGCCGACTGCGACAGGCCGAGTTCGGTTCCCGCATGGGTAAAGCTGCCGGCATCGGCGACCGAATGAAAGACCCTGAGCTTGTCCCAATCCATCGCGTTCTCAGCTGAGGTCTTGCGGCCCCGGCCGTCCTATTCCGCCGCTTCGGCCACGCTGTCGGTTTCCGCGATGTGTTTTTCCGCCTCCAGCGCCGCCATGCAGCCCATGCCCGCCGCCGTCACCGCCTGACGATAGATGTCGTCGGTGACATCGCCTGCCGCATAGACGCCGGCAATGGCGGTGGCGGTCGAGTCCGGGGCGGTGATCAGATAGCCGCCGCGCTTCATCTCAAGCTGATCGGTGAACAGTTCGGTCGCCGGCGAGTGGCCGATGGCGATGAACACCCCGTCGCAATCGACCGTGCTGATTTCGCCGGTCTTGACGTTCTTCAGCCGCGCGCCGGTCACTCCCTTGGGGTTGTCGTCGCCGGTCACCTCCTCCAGCACGGTGTCCCACACCGGGGTGATCTTCGGATTTTCGAACAGCCTCTTCTGCAGGATCTTCTCGGCCCGCAACTCGTCGCGGCGGTGCACCAGGACGACTTCGCTGGCGAATTTGGTCAGGAACAAGGCTTCTTCGACCGCCGTGTTGCCGCCGCCGATCACCAGCACCTTCTTGTCGCGATAGAAGAACCCGTCGCAGGTCGCGCAGGCCGACACACCGAAGCCCTTGAACGCTTCTTCCGATGCAAGCCCGAGCCAGCGCGCCTGCGCTCCGGTGCAGATGATCAGACTGTCGCAGGAATAGACCTGGCCGCTGTCGCCGGTCAGCCGGATCGGCCGCACCGAAAGATCTACGGCAGTGACGTGATCGGCCACCATCTCGGTGCCGACATGTTCGGCCTGCGCCTTCATCTGCTCCATCAGCCACGGACCCTGAATGACGTCGGCGAAACCGGGGTAGTTCTCCACTTCGGTGGTGATGGTCAACTGCCCTCCGGGCTGGATACCCTGGATCATCACCGGCTTCAGCATCGCGCGCGCCGCATAGATCGCCGCGGAATATCCCGCCGGCCCGGAACCGAGGATGAGCACTTTTGCATGTTTGGTCGTCACGGGCTTCACTCCATGCCTGTCAGAGCGTCGTATCAGTTCGTCATATAGGAATTCGAACAGCTATGTTCCACAAGCATAGCTGTTTTCCTGCCCCACCGTGAAGCAGGCGCAGCACACTTGTCCACATCCATCGACGCGTGGGCTCCGGGCTCGGCGCCTGCTACTTGAACTTGACCTTCAGTATCTCGTAGCTCTTGCCGCCGCCGGGGGTGTTGACCTCGACCGAGTCGCCGACGGTCTTGCCGATCAGGGCGCGGGCGATCG
>JAHEJE010000164.1 GCA_024639035.1 Alphaproteobacteria bacterium | reverse complement strand
CCCGGTCTCCCGGCAAAGTCAGTCCCCCATGAAAGTGCCGTCTCGTCGTTGCTTCTCAGGAGCCATCCAATCAGCCCGCTGATCATGCCAGCAAAACCGGTTGCTGAAAATTTGATTCAAACTTTCTGGTGAATGAACGGTAAATTGCATGATCCGATTTGGGGTGCATGGCGGACTTGTCAGTTGCTTGTCCGGCCCGGGCGGCTAGATTGGAATGCCTGGGAGACTCAAAACCCGTTTGGGGAGCAACGACGATGCGGCTGCGGGACAAAACGGCAATCATCACCGGCGCAGCTTCCGGCTTCGGTGCCGGCATCGCCCGGCGCTTCGCCGCTGAAGGCGCAAACGTGATGTTGGCAGACATCAATCGGAGCGCTGCAGAGAACCTGGCCGCCGAGCTGGCCAGCCAGGGTCTGGCGACGCGCGCGAATACCTGCGATGTCTCGCACGCCGCCGACGTCGACCGCCTGGTCAATGCCACCGTGGAGGCTTTCGCCGGGATCGATATCCTGGTCAACAATGCCGGCATGCCGCAGGTCAACCAACCGATGCTGGACCTGGATGAGGAAACCTTCGACAGGATCTATGCGGTGAATGTCAAAAGCATCTTCCTCGCTGCCAAGAGCGCCGTGCCCGTCATGCGCGCGGCCGGCGGTGTGATCATCAACACAGCCTCGACGGCAGCCCTTCGGCCGCGCCCCGGCCTCACCTGGTACAACGGCTCCAAGGGCGCCGTGGTCACCCTGACCAAATCGATGGCGCTTGAACTGGCGCCCGACAACATTCGCGTCAACGCCCTGTGTCCGGTGGCCGGCGACACCCCCATGCTCGCTGCCTTCCTCGGCGGCGAAGTCACCAGTGAGATGCATGACAAGTTCGTCGCAACAGTGCCCCTCGGCCGCCTCTCGACGCCGCGCGACATGGCCAATGCGGCCCTGTTCCTGGCCTCCGACGAAGCTGATTTCCTGACCGGCGTTTGCCTGGAGGTCGATGGCGGCCGCTGTGTCTAGCTCAGATACACTTTCGGCCAGCGAGGCCCGCCGGATCGCCCTTGCCGCGCAGGCCATGGCATCGGCGGCCACCACCACAGCGCAGGCCACCTGGCCCCGGATTTCAAAGGTCATCGACCGTTTGCACCTGCTGCAGATCGACAGCGTCAACGTCGTTGCCCGCTCCCACTACCTGCCGGTCCTGGCCCGCACCGGCCCCTACAAGGCCCATATCCTCGACCAACGGGCCTTCTCGCGCCGCCGCCGGGCGCTGTTTGAGTACTGGGCCCACGAGGCCAGCCTCATGCCGATGCGCATGTACCCGCTGATGCGCTGGCGCATGGCCCGCGCCGCCAGGGGCGAAGGCATCTACAAGCAACTGCGCCGGTTTGCCGAGGACCGTCCCGCCTACGTCGAGCAAGTTCGCCGCGAAGTCGCCAGCCGCGGCCCGCTCAAGGCCGGCGACCTGCCCGACGCCGGCACCTCGTCCAGCGACTGGTGGTCGTGGAGCGACGGCAAGACGGCGCTGGAGTACCTGTTCGCCACCGGCGCCGTCACCGCCGCCGAGCGCCAGGGCAACTTCGAGCGCATCTACGACATCCCCGAACGGGTCATCGACCCCGCCGCACTCAACACCCCTGCCCCCGGCGAAGGCGACGCCATCGCCGAACTGCTGCGCCTGTCGGCCGAGGCGCTCGGCATCGCCACTGAGCGCGATCTGCGTGACTACTTCCGCCTGCCGGTCAAGGAAACCAAACAGGCCCTGATGCAACTGCTCGAAAACGGCGACATCTGCGAGGTGGCCGTGGCCGGTTGGCAGTCACCAGCCTACCTCGCCAGGGGTGCCGTCATCCCGGCGCGCGCCACCCGGTCAGCGCTGCTGTCGCCCTTCGATCCGTTGGTGTGGAATCGCGACCGCGCCGAGCGGGTCTTCGGTTTCACATACCGCATCGAAATCTACACCCCGGCCGCCAAGCGGGTGTACGGCTATTATGTCCTGCCGTTCCTGATGAAAGGCAGAATGGCCGGCCGCGTATGCCTCAAATCCGACCGCGCCGGCTGCATTCTGCGCGTCAATGCCGCCCATATCGAAGCCGGCCACTGCCCTCAGGAAACGTCTGCGGAACTGGCAGCGCAGTTGCAATCGTTTGCCGGCTGGATGGGCCTTGACGACATCGCGGTTGCTGAACGCGGCAATCTCTGGCCCCACCTTCGCCGGGCCGTCATCGCATAAAAACTGCCGACCGCAGGCAGTGAGGTTGATGTGGGTCAAGGTACGGCAAGCCTGGCCCGTGGCAAGGTACCCGTTATAGGCACGACAACACAGGAGACGAACATGTTGAAAAGATCGGCACGACTAGTCGGAATGGCCGTCCTGTTGGCCGGCGCCCTTCACGTGTCGACTCTGACATCTGCTTCGGCCGCCACGGTTCCAGGCGCAGCAAATTCAGGGTTGCCGCAAATCGCCGACGCGAACAGCGAAGTAAAAAAGGTACACCGACGCCGCTATCGCCACTACCACCGCCACCGCCATGGCCAACGCTACAGACGCCGGCGTCACGGCTATCGCCATTATCACAATGGCTGGTGGTATGCCGCCCCTTGGTTTTTGGCGCCGGGTATCGTGGCCCCGGCACCACGTTATCGCCCGAGACGCGCCCACGTCCGCTGGTGCCACAATCGTTATCGTTCGTATAACCCTCGCACCGATCTGTTTTTCGGTTATGACGGCAGATACCATCGCTGCCGCAGCCCCTATCGGCGCTAGCCAGCAAGAAAGTCGCCGCCGCAGCGCGCTTGCTGCGGCGGTGGTTGATTTATCGCCCTGAAAGCAGGCCGTACAGCACAACGCTCGATCGTTCTCCTGTAAAGTGTGTTCCGCATCCTGAAACCCCGGGTTTCGATCAGTGTCAAACATGTGAGATTGCGACTCGTTCAAATTGCCGTCCGCCAAGCCTTGCCGCAGGCGGTGATAACTAGGAGACCAGCATGGCAATCAAAGATCTTCTCGTGGCCTACGACAGCAATGAAAGCTCGATCAGCGCCGCCAAGTTTGCCGCCCGGATGGCCGAAAAATACGGCGCCGCAATCACCGGCATCCACATCTACACACAGGTGAAATACGAAAGCCACGTTCGCCACTGGATCCCCGAAGACGTGATCAAGAACGTGCGCGATGCAGCCATTGGCGTTGAAAAGTCGGTCGCCGATTCGTTTACCCGGACAATCGAGGAGACCGGCTTCAAGGGAAAGATGAACTGGATATCTTCCGAAGGACGGCCGGATACCCTGATGCCGCGCTATGCCCGTTATTTCGACATGCTGATCACCGGACAATTCTCCAATGTCGACAGTTCAGGGGGCGGATCGGTCAGCCCTGAGGAACTGTTGTTGCGCTCGGGAAAACCGATCATCGTCGTGCCGCAGAGCTTTCAGGCAATACCGCTGAAGGAAGAGGCCGCGGTCGCCTGGGACGGCAGCCGTTCGGCCGCGCGGGCGCTGACCGATGCCATGCAGATCCTGGAAACCAAAAACCGTCTCGACGTCATCCGCCTGATTTCCAGCGACGAGGACGAGGCAAAGCGTGTGCTCCCCGAGCACGACCTCGTCGCCCATCTCGAGTTGCACGGTATCAACGCCAACCTGGTGCAGATCAAGCAGGGCAGGCAGCGCGCCGGCCAGGTCATCCTCGATCATTGCCAGAAGACCAAGCCGGATGTTCTGGTGATGGGTGCCTATGGCCGCGGAAAATTCGGCACCCTGCTGTTCGGCTCGACGGCACAATATGTCCTCAAACACATGACCGTGCCCGTGCTTTTGTCGCACTGATTCATAACGACACTCACAGCAGCGGTGCCGGCGAGCACCGAACCCGCACGTGCTTGCGGGCCCGAGCAAGGCAGGAAACTGGTGCGGGCGGGGGGACTTGAACCCCCACGGGGTTACCCCCAACGGATTTTAAGTCCGGTCTGTCTACCAATTCCAGCACGCCCGCGGCTGACCGGAGAGCCTGCGTTGCTTATGCAACGTCGCTGGCCGAGTTGCAACGCCGTCAGACCGGCGCGCCCTCGCGGATCGGCGGCGAGAACTGCAAGGTCATGTCCCACGGCAGATAGATCCAAGTGTCCTGACTGACCTCGGTCACGAATGTGTCGACCAGCGGCACGCCGGCCGGCTTGGCATAAACCGTGGCGAAATGTGCCTTCGGCAGCATGTCGCGGACAGCCCGCGCCGTGGCACCGGTGTCGACCAGATCGTCGACGATCAGCACCCCTGCCCCACCATCGGTGTTGCGCAGTTTGTCATCGATGCCCTTCAAGACCTTGATGCCACCCTGCTTGCCGTAGTCATAGGATGAAATGCACACCGTTTCGATCACCAGAACGCCCAGTTCCCGGGCCACGATTGCCGCCGGCACCATGCCGCCGCGGGTGACCGCGACCACCGCCTCGAACGGTCCGGCGCCGGACAATCGCCAGGTCAGCGCCCGGGCATCGCGGTGCAACTGCTCCCAGGAGACCGGAAACGCCTTCTCGTAGCGTTCATCGACATCGCCTTCCAGATCGCTCATTGCAACACCCCCCTGATTTTCAGATTTGCTGTGGGCACAGCTATAAGCCGCTGCTTTCGCCGTGACAATCAGCCATTTCCGAGGGATGTTTTTCAACCTCCGTCAACTCTTGGTTCATTTTGTTGTGGCACAAAAAATGGCGAAAAGAATGCAAGAGGTCCGACATCATGTCGTTTGCCAATGGAACCATCGGTGAGTTAATCAAGGCCCTGGACATTTCCGCTGTGGAAATGCTGGCCATCAGCCTGCCGGATTCGCGCATCGTCGATGCCACCCAGTGCCTGATGAAGCAGTGGAACTGCAACCGCTACGAACTGGTCGGCCGGCAACTGTCGCAGTCCGACAAGAGCAAGATTTCCGCCCGCTATGTCGATGAAGGCATCTCCGGCATCAGCACCCAGGCCCAGACCAAGATCGAAGTCACCTATCGACCCGACGAGGGGTCGTGCCCGCCGATCAAGTTCCGCCCCCAGCACGTGCGCGAAGGCAATCAGGAATATCTCCTGCTGATCAACCCTGCCCCGGCGCGCACCAGCGGCGGCTCGCAAACCGAAGACCGCGAGACCCAGGCCCGCATGGAGCTGGCCGTGAAGGCCGGCGGCTACGGCAGTTGGGACTACGATTTCCGCAACCGATCCCATCACATATCGGCAGAACTCTATGAAATTCTGGGATATCACCCCGGCGACCCACGCCTCGATTTCAGCAAGTTCGAAGCCGGTGTGCACCCTGACGACCAGAACCGCACCCTCGGCTCGGCAATCAAGCGCGATCCCGGCGCCAAGTACTGGCTCGACCGTTTTCGCTACAAGAATGCCCTGGAGCAATACATCTGGCTGGAACAGATCTCCGCCGTCATTCGCGATCCGCTGACCGGCGACCACGTCAAGGTCATCGGCCTGCTGCGCAACATCTCCGACCGCATGGTCGAAGTTGACCGGTTGGAAAACAGCCAGCGCAATCTCGCCCGCTCGCAGGAAATCGCCAAGATCGGCAGCTGGGTCATCGACATGGGCACCGGCTGCGTCGAGTGGTCCGATCAGATGTACAAGATCTTCGATTTCGTCGACGAGGACGACCGCCCGGACTTTCAGCCCATCACCACCCGCATGCCGGAACCGCACCGCGACCGCTGGCTGGAGAACATCGAACTCGCCAAGCTCGGCCAGAAGGTCAAGCCGTTCGATTGCGACATCGATATCGGCGAGGAGGAAAACCAGCGCATCCAGTTCCACCTGCATGCCGAACGCGACGAAACCGGCCATGTCACCGCGTTGCACGGCATCTGCCAGGACATCACCGAGCAGATCCTGCTCGAGCGCAAGTTCCTCCAGGCCCAGAAGATGGAATCGGTCGGCCGCCTGACCGGCGGCATCGCCCATGATTTCAACAATCTGCTGATGGTCATGGTCGGCAACCTGCAACTCATCGAAAGCCAGGTCGAGGGCGACGAAAAGGCCATCAAGCGCGTTCATGCCGTGATCGAGGCCGCCAACAAGGGCTCCGAACTGACCAAGCGCATGCTGGCCTTCTCGCGCCAGCAGACCCTGGAAGACGAAACCATCGACGTCGGAGAACTGGTCTCCGACATGGAAGAGATGCTGACCCGGGCCATCGGCGGCAACATCGATTTGGAAATGGTGCCGGCAGGCAAGGTGTGGCCGGTCAACACCGACCGCACCCAGCTCGAAACCGCCATCCTCAACCTGGCCATCAATGCCCGCGACGCCATGACCGACGGCGGCAAGCTGCGGGTCGAGATTTCCAACTCGGTTCTCGACGATGCCTATTGCCGCCCGTTCGAGGACCTCAACCCCGGTGCCTACGTGATGATCGCCGTCAGCGACAACGGCCATGGCATGCCGGCGGAAATCATCGACAAGGTCGTCCAGCCGTTCTTCACCACCAAGCCGCCGGAGGCTGGTTCCGGCCTCGGTCTGTCGATGATCTACGGCTTCGTCAATCAGTCCGGCGGCCACATGAACATCACCTCGCAGGTCGGCAGCGGCACCACCATCAAGATCTACCTGCCGAAAGCCGAGGTAGACGACATGAACGACGCCCAGCCGGCCAAGGTCGAGGCTGCGCCGGCACCTGTCGCCACCAGCGTCACCGCGCAAATTGCCGCCGCGACCGAACCTGAAACCGCACCGGCGGTTGCCGCCGAGACCGCTGCAGACCCTGCCCCAGTCGAGGACGGCGCAACCGCGTCCGAGACGTCCAAAACCCCGCCGCCGGAAGAAGATCCGGCGATTGAGAAACACATGGTCCTGGTCGTGGAGGACAACGACGCGGTCCGCGATGTCGCCGTCGCCATGGTCGAGGACATGGGCTACAACGTGCTCGAGGC